>NZ_JACASJ010000026.1:39291-51729 GCF_013391025.1 Enterobacter sp. SECR19-1250
GGTTACCCCGCCATAATCTTGTTTATTTATTGTCTGCCGCGACGCGAATCACGACTTTGCCAAAGTTTTTGCCTTCAAGAAGGCCAATCAGCGCATCCGGTGCGTTTTCCAGCCCGTCGGTCACCTGTTCACGATAGTGGATTTTACCCTCCTGCACCCAGCGCCCCATCTCTTCCTGGAACTCTTTGATGCGGTGTCCGTAATCCTGGCCGATGATAAAGCCCTGCATACGAATGCGTTTTTTCAGGATGGTGCCCATTAACAGCGGCAAACGATCCGGCCCCTCAGGCAGACCGGTGGCATTGTAGCCGCTCACCAGACCACATACCGGCACCCGCGCGGAGGTATTGAGCAGCGGGAGCACGGCGTCAAAGACCTTACCGCCAACGTTTTCATAATAGATATCAATACCGTTCGGGCAGGCGTTCTGAAGCTGCGTGGCAAAATCATCGGCATGATGATCCAGACACTGGTCAAAGCCCAGCACCTCAACGGCATGGCGGCATTTCTCTGCGCCTCCGGCCACACCGATGACCCGGCAGCCTTTGATTTTACCGATTTGCCCAACCGTCGCACCTACGGGCCCCGTTGCCGCGGCAACCACCAAAGTCTCACCCGCTTTGGGTTGCCCGATATCCAGCAGCCCCATGTAGGCGGTAAAGCCCGGCATTCCCAGAACGCCCAGCGCCCAGGAAGGATGGGAGGGATTTTCGCCCAGTTTGACCAGACCACTGCCGTCAGAGAGGTCGTACTCCTGCCAGCCGCTGTATCCCAGCACCCATTCCCCTGCTTTAAAATCCGGATGACTGGACTGCTCAACGCGACTGACCGTTCCGCCGACCATCACCGCACCAATTTCAACCGGCGGTGAATAGGATGGCGCATCGCTCATGCGGCCGCGCATGTACGGGTCAAGCGAAAGCCAGATCGTACGCAGCAGAACTTGTCCTGCAGCCGGTACCGGAACCGGCTGCTCTTCGAGACGAAAGTTATCCGCGACCGGCGCGCCATGTGGACGCGACGCCAGTACCCAGCGACGATTTTGCGAAACAGATTGATTCATCAGAGACTCCTTATGGTACAGATGTCCATTGATCCTGGCTCATGATCCGCCTGAGCGCCTTAACATTACGAGCCAGACTGGTTAAGACGAACCACCAGATAGACGCAGGGTTCATTGGTTTCGTTAATGAACCGACAGTCATTGGGCGGCCCGAGCTCCAGACAATCCCCGGCCTGCATTTCGTGGCGGGTGTCGCCTTCCTGAAAGACCAGCTCCCCGGACTGCAGCCAGATCAGCTGGCGGGCCAGCGCATAGGACGATGCGGGCATCGGCACATCGCTCCCGGCGGGCAGTTCAACCTGGACAAGATCGATGGGCAGATCGGTGCGCGGTGAAACGTGGCGGCGCAGATAATGGGTTTGCGGATCGCGCCAGACGGGCTGGTTAGCAAGGCGCAGCAGTTTACCCTCCTGCATCTCCGCTCTTGCTATCAGCGTTGACATGCTGATGCCGAACGCGCCGGATAAGCGCGCAAGCAGCGTTGCCGTCGGGCTGCTGTCGCCGCGCTCGATTTTGTGGATCATGGCGCGCGAGACGCCTGCCCGATCGGCGAGTTCGCTCAGCGACCATCCGCGTGATTCGCGTTCAAGGCGAATTCTTGCGCTAATCCGTTGATTCATCGTGTCTGTTATGGTGTTCATGACGTCATACTATAGTGTATGAACGGTATTTCAATGAGGTTTTAATAACAAAAAAATCGGGCTTATACCGTAGCCACCTGTCCGGGTTGTTGTGTAATATCGTAGCAATAACGTAATAACATAGTAAACAACACATTCAGGGGTTCCATCATGATCGTTCGTCATGCCTGCAAAGAAGACTGCGCCGCTATTGGTGAAATTTACAACCACGCGGTGCTGCACACCGCCGCGATCTGGAACGATACCACGGTCGATACTGATAACCGTATCGCATGGTTTGAGGCCCGCACCCTCGCAGGTCATCCGGTTCTGGTAAGCGAAGAGAATGGCATCATCACCGGCTACGCCTCCTTCGGTGACTGGCGCGCCTTTGACGGTTTTCGTCATACGGTAGAGCACTCGGTTTACGTCCACCCGGATCACCAGGGCAAAGGCATTGGCCGTATGCTGATGAAGGCGTTGATTATTGAAGCCCGTGACATCGGCAAGCATGTGATGGTGGCGGGGATTGAAGCGCAGAACCACGCCTCTATCCATCTTCATCAGACGCTTGGCTTTGTTACAACGGGTCAGATGCCGCAGGTGGGCACCAAATTTGGCCGCTGGCTGGACTTAACCTTTATGCAGCTGCAGCTTGATGAGCGCAGCGATCCGGATGCGATTAAATGAACCAATCACTGACGCTGGCTTTTCTGGTGGCGGCGGGCATTGGCCTGGTGGTGCAAAATACCCTGATGGTGCGCATCACCCAGTCCTCCTCCACCATACTCATTGCGATGCTGCTGAACTCGCTGGTCGGCATTGTGTTGTTTGTCAGCATTCTGCTGTTTAAACAAGGGGTCGCGGGGTTTAGCGAGCTGGCATCCACGGTGCGCTGGTGGACGTTGATCCCCGGGTTGCTGGGTTCATTTTTTGTTTTTGCCAGCATCAGCGGTTACCAGAATGTAGGCGCGGCGACAACCATCGCCGTGCTGGTGGCAAGCCAGCTCATCGGCGGGCTGATAATGGACGTGCTAAAAAGCCATGGCATCCCGCTGCGGGCGCTGATCGGCCCGGTGTGCGGTGCAGTAATGCTGGTGGTGGGCGCGTGGCTGGTGGCCCGACGCCAGTTTTGAACATTACAGAATAACGCCGCCTTTGGTGAGCTGCTCCTGGCGCGCCTCCATCTCTTCTTTATGCTGCTTACCGTGGTGCGATATCGCGGTACGCAGGCGCTGCTGCTGGGTATAGCGTTCTTCGCGGCTCAGCTCAGCATCATCGCTCAGTTCAATCAGCAGTTCGTTCATATGTGCAATGACGCTTTCGTCAAGCGCGGCATCCACACGGGCGATAACTTCGTTTAAATGTGACATTGTCACTCCTTTTCATCTGCCCGGTGGCGCTGCGCTTACCGGGCCTACGGGGCATGAGTAGGCCGGATAAGGCGTAGCCGCCACCCGGCTATAAATGTTTAGTTCAGCTTCGCTTTTGAGAAATCACTGCCCATCAGGCTCACGCTGTAACCCGTGACGTTGCTGCGGGTTGCATAGAACGTTTTGCCGTTTGCCAGCGCAATCCACGGCGCCTGCTGATAGAAAATCTCCTGCGCCTGGCTATACAGCTTCGCACGATCGTCCGGGTTGCTGGTCAGTTTGGCTTTCTGCACCAGGGCATCATAATCCTTATTACACCAGCGCGCAGCGTTGGAGCCGGTTTTGATGCTATTGCAGCCCAGCAGCACATCGGCAAAGTTATCCGGGTCGCCGTTATCCGACATCCAGCCGAACAGCGCGGAGTCGTGCTCGCCTTTACGCATTCCGGAAAGATACTCTCCCCACTCGTAAGAGACGATTTTGGCCTTCACGCCCACTTTCGCCCAGTCGCTCTGGATCATCTCGGCAATACGGCGGGAGTTCGGGTTGTACGGACGCTGTACCGGCATTGACCACAGCGTGACCTCCGAGCCCTTCTCCAGTCCGGCCTGTTTCAGCAGGGCTTTCGCTTTTTCCGGGTCGTAGCTGTAATCCTTCAGATCTTTATTAAAGCCCATCATATTTGGCGGAATTGGGGATTTCGCGACCGTACCGGAGCCCATAAAGACGGCGTTAACGATGGCCTTTTTGTCGGTGGCGTAGTTCAGCGCCTGGCGCACCAGCACGTTATCAAACGGCTTTTTCTCGGTATTGAACGCCAGATAGCCCACGTTCAGCGCATCGACGGAGTGCAGCGTCAGGTTTTTGTTGTTCTTAATGACGTCAAACTGCACCGGAGATGGCGCAGGAATGATCTGGCACTCATTGGTTTGCAGTTTCGCCAGACGGGTCTCCACGTTTGGCGTGATGGAGAAGATCAGGTGTTTGGTCGGGACCGGGCCTTCCCAGTAGTTCGGGTTAGCCACATAGCGGATCAGAGAATCCACTTTGTACTGCTGGAGTACATAGGGGCCGGTTCCGATTGGCCAGGTATCGACATTCTCAGGCGTGCCTTTTTTCAGCATCGCATCCGCATATTCGGCAGACAAAATGGAGGCAAAATCCATGCCCCAGTCGGCCAGGAAAGCGGCGTTCGGTTCACTGAGGGTGAACTGAACATGATAATCATCGACCTTTTTAACGTTCTGGATCAGCTTATCGAGGCCGACGTCGTTAAAGTATTCGTAATTGCCCTGCGACACATTGTGATACGGGTGTTTAGGGTCTTTCTGACGCATGACCGAGAAAATAACGTCATCGGCATTAAAGTCGCGCGTCGGTTTGAAGTATTTGTTGCTGTTGAACTTCACCCCTTTACGCAGCGTAAAGGTATAGGTCTTGCCGTCCGGTGAAATCGTCCAGGATTCCGCCAGAGACGGAACCGGGGTGTTTTTCACCGGGTCGAAATTGATCAGGCGGTTATAGAGTACCTGAGAGCTGGCGACGAATGACGGGCCTGAGCTGGCAATTTGCGGGTTGAACGACTCGGGGGACGCTTCAGAACAGTAAATAAGGGTGTCGTTGTTTGCCGCCCATGCGGCACCGGCTGGTAAAATAGCGCTCAGCGCAAGGGCGAGCAGTGTTTTCCCTGTAGACATGGTTATAACCCTGACAGTTTTATTATATAGGACAGTAATAACAGCACAGCCGCTATAAGCTGGCAAATAACGAAACACTGTCAGGTTATTCTAAAGCCGCGTTTTTCGCTGGTTTTACAGCCAGTGCCGAAAAAGGTGATTTGTCTTAAGTTCCATTATCCGTCAAGCACAACCGTCACGATCTATGCCGCAAGAAATCGGCGCTTTTAGCGTCTCTTCCTCCGTTTGTTTGCTTTCCGGTTTCGTTAAAGTAACGGTGTGAAGAAGTATATGGGGTCAAATCGTGGCAAAAACTCTTTTACGCAGCGGTAATCTGGATGATTTTCAGGCCGTTGGCGGCGGCGGACAAGCCGTTTTTGAATCAGCGTTGCAAATACGTGAAGCACTCCGGTTGCGCAAACAGCAGGCCATTGTCGACTGTCTGGCCATTCCACAGGTCAACGACGGCGGTGACCGTGTGGACTGGTACTCCCCGGTGGAAGGTAGCGTCACCAGCTGGAAAACGGCCAATGAAGATGACCGTTTTCGCGCCCTACGCTATCTGGAAAATACCCTTGCCAGCGTTGAATCGCTGAGTAAGAAATGCCTCCAGTCGCCTAAAACCGCACAACAGCTTTTTGGCTCCTTGCTGTCGAAAGCCTTCCAGTTCCCGAGCGAAAATTTCCTTTATCTGGTCGACGGTAAACCGGTCATTGCGTTCTGGGGATTTGTAAACCTGAACGAAAATGCACGCGATGACGTACTCGACTGCCTGCGCGAATCGCTGATCCCTGAGCCCGCGCCGGTGGTGATTGAAGATCCTGAACCGGAACCAGAACCGACCCCGGCCGTCACCTTTGAACATGCTGACGAACCTTTGATCGCCCCGGCCACGGTTGTGCGCATTACGCCGGAAGCGCTGTATGAGCCTGAGCCCGCACCCGCCGTTGCGCCGCCTGTTGAAGAGCCTGCTCCTGCGCCCGTCGTGAAAAAGCGTCGCGTGCCCTTATGGTCGCTGCCGGTTGCCGCTGTGATCGTTGCCGCCATTGCAGCCCCGCTGCTGTGGCCAAAACAGGCCCCTTCGGCAGAGCCCGCGCCAGCAGCCGCCCCGGCACCGCAACCCGTGGCGATTGCCCCAAAACCGATTAAAGCGGTTGAACCACTGGCGATGAACCTGCCGCTGCATCAGGCTGAGGTGATAGAGAATAAAGCGAAGGAACCCGATCCCGCTCCGGTGTCTGCCCCGGTGGTGATTGCCGCGATCCCGAAAGATGCCATGGTCATGGAGGCCGGTCAGGTCAAAGCGGGCTCGACGCGTTTCCTGAACGGCACCTGGCGCGCCATTCTTGACGTAAAAGATCCGGTGACCGGCAAACCGCCGTCACTGCGCTATCAGATCCAGAACAACAAAGGCTTCGCCCGTGTTGTGCATGGCGATAATGTTGTGTGCCGCGTAGAGGTTTTCTCCGGCCTGCACAGCAATGGCGAGCTGATGATTAAGAGTCGCGGCAATGCACGCTGCACAGACGGTTCCCGCTACCCGATGCCGGAAGTCTCCTGTAAAGCAGGCACCAGCGATGTCGCCGAATGCAATGCCCGTTATGATGCAAAAACCGTCGTTCCACTGACGTTTAAGAAAGCAGGTGCCTGATCCTATGCTGGTAAATCTTTGCGACTATAAACAGAGCGTTACGCTTATTGCCAACAGCGGTGTACAGTTCCTCGATTTCGGTCTGACCCCGCAGGACACCGCCAGCAACGGGCGTTTCGTGCGTAAAACCGCGAACGGCCCGCTTTTGCGCCTTGATTTCGACCTGGTTAACGGGCGTTACACCCTGCCCGGCACGGACGGCGGCCAGCCTGAGGTGGTCAAGCCTGAGACAACCATCGCGCTGCATCAGTCCCTGGCCGTGCTGGATGGCGTCTGGCTCCCCGTTCCGTTCCTGCGCTTCAACCCGCCGCGAACCTTTGTTGACGGCCCGGACAACTGGGCGCGCGTTCAGGTCCGCAAGCTGGAGACTCCGGACACCGCAGGCAACACCCATCGCGTCACCCTCGCCCTCGACAGCCAGATTGCGGAGCATGCCACCTCCGCGCTGTCGCCAGTGGAAAACGATATTCTTAACGGGACCCGCTTCACGCTGGCCTGGCGCGATGCCGAAGTAGAAAATTTCCTCGACCAGACGTGGATAGATGGCTGGCTGCGCGAAGCGTTCACGCAGTACGCCTCGGACGTTGAACACCGTTCAGAACGCGATCTGCAGCAGGCCATGCGCAGCTTTGAATATCAGGCACACTGGCTGAATGTGCTGACCATGCTTGGTGAACAGCTCACCGTGCCGGAAGTCAAATTTGTCACCCATACGCTCAGCACGCCTGCCATTCCGGTCGATTTGATCCTCGACGTGGGCAACACCCATACCTGCGGCGTGATTATTGAAGATCACGGCGACGCCAACGACGGTCTGCGCCAGACGGCCGAGTTACAGGTGCGCTCTTTAAGCGAGCCGCAGTTCCTCAATGAGCCCCTGTTTACCAGCCGCCTGGAGTTCTCGGAAGCACGCTTTGGCAAACAGCACTTCTCGGTTGAAAGCGGTCGCGAGGATGCCTTCGTCTGGCCTTCTATTGTCCGGGTTGGCGATGAGGCGCGTAAGCTGGCCATGCAGCGTCTGGGGACTGAAGGTAACAGCGGTATCTCCAGCCCGCGTCGCTACCTGTGGGATGAGACGCCGGTGGTGCAGGACTGGCGTTTCAGCCAGATGAACAGCAAAACCCAACGCGAGCCGCTGGCGACCGCGTTCCCGCTGATGAACCTGATGAATGATGACGGCGAACCGCTGTTTACGCTGCCCCAGGACGAGCGTCTGCCGGTTTTCTCCCCGCAGTACAGCCGCAGCACCCTGATGACCCATATGCTGTGCGAGCTGCTGGCACAGGCGCTGGGCCAGATCAACAGCGTCGCCACGCGCTTGCGTCTGGGCTTCCCGGCGTCTCCGCGCCAGCTGCGCACGCTGATCCTCACGCTGCCCTCGGCGATGCCGAAGCAGGAGCGCGAGATCTTCCGTCGCCGCATGTTTGAAGCGATTGCCATCGTCTGGAAAGCGATGGGATGGCATCCGCAGGATGAAGACTTTGCCACCCGCAAGCAGCAGGATAAAAGCGTGGTGCCGGTGCCTGAGATCCAGATGGAATGGGATGAAGCGAGCTGCGGGCAACTGGTCTGGCTTTACAACGAAGCGATCTCCCGTTTTGGTGGTCAGACGGAAGCCTTCTTCGCCTCCCTCGCCCGCCCGGATCGTGAACCCGAGCCTGGTGTCCAGCCGGGTCGCGCGCTGCGCGTCGCTTCTATCGACATTGGCGGCGGCACCACAGATATGGCGATCACCCACTATCAGCTGGATGACGGCTCCGGGAATAACGTCAAAATCACGCCACAGCTTCTCTTCCGCGAAGGGTTTAAAGTGGCCGGCGACGACACGCTGCTGGACGTTATCCAGCGCTATGTGTTGCCAGCCCTGCAAACGCAGTTGCAGAAGTCCGGAATTGCGGATGCGTCTCTGCTGATGGCGTCGTTGTTCGGTGACTCCGGACGTATTGATACCCAGGCGGTATTGCGCCAGCAGACCGCACTTCAGCTCTTTATGCCGATCGGTCATGCGATCCTTGCCGCGTGGGAATCCAGCGACATTGACGATCCGCTGGGCGGTTTGCATGCCACCTTTGGCGATCTGCTGCCGCAGAAGCCGACCCGCAACGTGATGAACTACCTGCAGCAGGCAATCGACCATGCCCTGCCTGCTGGCTCTGAAGCCTTCGACCTGTTTGCCGTGCCGCTGCATGTGAATTTTCGCGAAATGCAGGATGCAATGCTGGCGGGTCAGTTCACGCTGGCCTCTCCGCTTCATGCGGTGTGCGAAGCGATCTCTCATTACAGCTGCGATATTTTGCTGATCACCGGTCGCCCGGGGTGCCTGCCGGGCGTGCAGGCGCTGATCCGCCATCTCCAGCCCGTGCCGGTCAATCGCATCGTATGGCTTGATAAATACCAGGTTCATGAGTGGTATCCGTTCAGCCAGCAGGGTCGCATCGGCAACCCGAAATCGACCGCCGCCGTGGGGGCCATGCTCTGCAGCCTGGCGCTCGATTTGCGTCTGCCGCGCTTTAACTTTAAGGCGGCCGATATTGGCGCCTACTCCACCGTGCGCTATCTGGGCGTGCTGGATAACACCGTTAACACGCTGCGTGAGGAGAACGTCTGGTATCAGGATATCGACCTGGATAAACCTGGCGCAAAACTCGACGCCCGCCTGCATTTCCCGCTGCGTGGGAACGTCACGCTCGGCTTCCGCCAGTTGGCGAACGCACGCTGGCCAGCGACGCCGCTGTACACCCTGAGTATCAACTCGGCGGAACTGGCCAAAGCGATTGCTGGCGACGGCGTGCTGAACGTGCGGCTTAAGCTCTGCGGAGGCAGCAAGCACGAAGGCCCGGAATCTTTCGAGCTAAGCGACGCCTGGCTGCAGGATGGAACCCCTGTTCCACCAGACGCCTTAACCTTCAAACTGAATACTCTGGCCGATCGCCGTCATAGCGGTAGCCACTACTGGATCGACAGCGGGAGTGTATACCTGAAATGAGTGCAACGATGACCACCACGCAGGCCTTAATCGGGTGGATTAACGAGACGCGCCTGCACGCCCCGGTGCTGGATAACGATGCCGACGCCCTGCTGGCACGTATCAATGCGGCGCAGGCGCGGGAGCAGGCCATTGAACAGGCCCTGACCCGGCGGAGCAGCATTGGTCTGTATGGCCACTCCCAAAGCGCGAAAGCGCATCTGTTGCTGTCCCTGTGCGGCAACGGTAACGGGCGGCTGAACGTCACCCCCGGGCAACGCACGTTTGACTACTTCTCACATATCAACCCGGGACATGCCCTGACCAACATGGCACTGCGTTTCACCACCGAAAGCGCGGCAGTGAACGATGAGGCTTTCCCGCTACGTCTGAGCCTGGTCACCGAGGCCGAGCTGGTGCAGCTGTTTATTGCCCGCACCACCTTACACCCGCAGATCCGCGCCGTGGATAAGGCCGTTATCGAGACGCGCCTTGAGAAGTGGCGCGGCCTGCGTCAACCGCAGGGTGTACCGGGCATAACGGCGCAGGAAGTTGGCGCGATTGCCCGTTTCTGGCAGAGCACGGTACCTGCCGCCAGACAGCAAATTGATGATGTGCTGTGGCATCAGTTTGCGCAACTGGTGCCATCGCTTGATCTCACCACCCGGGCCAGCGTCTGGTCGCTTTTGTGGGGTGAGCAACAGGAACTGACCCAGCAGTGGTTAAAGCTTGCCCATGTTCTGCACCAGACCAGCCACGCCAGCGAACTTGCCGCCCCGCTCAGCCTGCTGGTGGATAACTTTGGTCTGCCGGGCGAAGGCTTCCTGACCCATGGCACCTTTACCCTTCCGGACGCTCAGGAGACGTTGCTGCATCCCCTGAACAACGGCGAGATGCTTAATGCTATTAGCCTCCCCGTCGATGTACTGGCATTCCTGACGCGTGAACTGGTACTGCCTGTCGAGAGCAGCGCGCTGGATAACGTCGATATTATTGATATCCCGGTCTTTGCAGACAACAGCGCCGATCCGCTAAGCCAGGCCAAATGTCAGTGGCTGCTGGAACACTATCGCCAGCAGCTGCAGCCAGATGTGCTGGTGATCTGCAATGCGACCGCGCAGCACGACCAGACGGCAAAAAAAGCAAAGGTACTGATGAACTGGGTCAAAGAGACGCAGCCTGCGGAGGAATCAGCCCTGCCGGGTCTGGTGTGGGCGATTACGCCTCACGACGCGCGTTTTACCACCCGGCAAAATCTCGATGAAGCGGTCCAGCATCTGCTGGGTAAACCAGGCCTGCGCTGGGGCACGCTGCAGGCGCTGGACAGCCACAGCATGCAGCGCGTCATCGAGTGGCTGTCTCAGGCCACGTTACCTGCCCAGCGACAGAAACGTCTTAACACGTTGAAAACGGCGCTGCGCCAGGATCTGTCGGCTTTGATGCACAGTTATCTGGCACCGCTGGTTGAGGAGCCTGCAGCAAGACGAACTCAGGCCGAGAACATGGTTCGCACCCTGCAAAGCAGCGCCGCCCGCCACGGCGAATTGCTCGAAGGGCTTCTGCCTCCGCTCAAAGCCTTCGAAACGCTTCTGGCCGTCCAGCAACCGCGCGAGGAGCAGGTCAACGGTCTGTTTACGGATACCATCGATCTGTTTGCCGACAATGCGCAGGAAAGTGCCAGCACGTTCCAGACAAAAGATAAAGCGCGCCTGGCGCATAAAGTGTGGATGAACCATTTGCGTCAGTGGAGTCGTAATGACGCAGCGGCCACACGCCTGGGTCTTGAGCCTGCGGTGTTACAGCAAATTGCCGAGGTTCTGGTGGTCGCCAGCTACCGTCTTAACCTGCCTCAGCAGCTTCAGCGTATTGTCGAAACCGACAAGAGCAGCGCCGCACAGCTGCATGCGGTGATAGGTAATTTCGTTGGCTGGCTGGGTTACGACCAGACGCCTGTTGCTGAACGTCCGGCAAGCCGCATCCGTAAGGGGCTGGCAATCTTTGTTACGCCCGTGGTTAGCTGCGCCGCGCCGCGCCTGACGCGCCTGGGGGAACAGCCTGTCCATGCGGCCACCGCATACGTTTACGACTGGCTGGTTGCCCTCTATAGCCGGGCAATAGAGAACATTGATTATCAGCACCCGCATGATGTTCAGCCTGACGCACGTCGGGCACTTCGGGCTTTAATCATGTAGCAGCCTTTGTTGCCGGGTTGCGCTGCGCTTACCCGGCCAACATTCCGCAACGATAATCACGCCGCCATACACTCCGCTAACGTCTGCGCCAGTGCCGACGGGTTTTCCCACGACATGGAGTGCCCCGCAGCAGGGATGATTTTGACCTCAACGCCCTTCTGCTTCAGGCGCTCCACATCGTCATCCGGCAAAGAGAGCTCGCCGAAAATCAACGTCACCGGGCAAGGCAGCGACAGAAATTGCGTTTCCCAGTCTGGCTCAACCCCCGCCACCAGGCTCGATGCGCCGCGCCAGACAGCATAAGGTGCATTACTTTGGAGGCACCCGGCCCACGCCGTTTTTTCTGCACAGAGCATGGCCTGATATCCCTGTTCCAGAAACTGCTGTTCCGTTTGTGCGGCAATCGAGCGGCTGAACATCCCACCCCCGGCATGAAAATTGGGTTCCGACACCATCAGCCCTTTAACACGCGACGCCAGCAGCCCCGCCGCTTCAATGGCGATGCTGCCGCCCATGCTGTGACCGTACAGCCAGAAGGCATCGAGCTTCAGATGATCCACCAGTTCAGCCACAACACGGGCCTGGTCGGTAGTTTTGTAGCTGTAGTGCTCAGGCTTATCGCTGTAACCGCTGCCGGGTAAATCGATGAGAATCGTTCTGCACCCGCCAAACTGAGGGTCACGAACGACGCGGGGATATTCATAGGACGAGGCGCAGCCCAATCCGTGGATGAAGACGACGGGATCGCCGGTGCCGGGCAAATCATGCCAGCGGACGGTGCAACCCGCATGTTGCGAGTAAAAACTGTTCATAAGCACTCCTTTTACGATGCACTGTTTATTTATGGGTCTTCCCTTGTTGTGGTGGCTGAAGGCATGATAATGGCGTATTAAATCGC
>NZ_JACASJ010000260.1:0-1303 GCF_013391025.1 Enterobacter sp. SECR19-1250
GCGTCGAATGGGTTAGGCATTTCTGGCCTCCGCGCTTCGCTCAACGAGCCGCTTAATGCGGCGAAAAAGCTTTTCGTAACGCTCGGGGTCATCATGCTTAATGTCGTAGCCAGGATATGTCATGCCAACGTTGTCGAATTCGGGCTTTTCAGGTGGATAGAGCCTGTAAATTATTGCCCGTGTCTCGGCCTCTATAGCGGCGCGACGGGTTAAATAACGGCGACCCTTAACTGATGAATGCCATACTGTGGCAGTGGTTGAAGTAATCACGGCTTTGACTCCTGCTGCGGTGCTGCTGGCAGCGGCATCCAGTGGGTTACGCATTCCACCAGTTCATTATCGCAGTAGAAATTCCAGTACCTGTCGTATGCGCCAGACCAAACTTCTCCATATTCATTGAATACCAGAATGGCTTTAAATTGTTCAGGCATCCGCTCACTGCACGGAATCCACTCCTGAGCAGGTTCGGCACCCTGAAGCATGGCGGCGCGGCATGCGTTCCAGCCGACAGCTTTTCCGTGTTCAAACGCGCTGTCAAAGTCATCATCCATTTCCATCGCAGCGGGCACAGATACCGGCGCTGGAGGGGCTGTGACATTAGCGAATGCAGCACGCAACCCAGTCTTAATTTCTTCAACTTCGTCAGAGCCTAATGATGAATCTGATATTGCATGATGGAATGCATAAGCCATATCGTCGTTGACTGACACAGGCTTCGCTTCGAGCGATGCCAGCGCCAGCTTCATCGCTGCCAACGCCCGTGCTGCATCTTCGTTTACTGCTCCGGGAGTTGCATCGCGCCCTTCTTCAAGCTCCGCGATGGTCTTCAATAGCCATTCTTTGGTAAGGGTAATCATGATACTGCTCCTTCCTGATACTGTTCGAACCAGAACACCACTGGCTTCTCCACTGCCTCGATAAGGCCGAAACGCTCTGCCGTTCGGAAGTTCATGCTGCTCTTGCGCCCTCGCTCGACCTGAAGAGATACCTGCTTTCTGAACATTTCCAGCGAGTAGGACGTTTTCAGTAAGTTGCAGGGCGCACATGCCGGGAATAGGTTTTCCAGTCTTTCAGCCTCTGGCCTGTAAAATTCACCCGTCGCCTTCAGTTTGAAGATGCCTTTCGCAGCAGCCTTCATACATTGCTCAGATTTTCGCAACACCGCCTCAACGTGGTCAGCATGCCAGCCCTTTTCGGGAAGTTCGCAGCCACAATAAGCACAGCGACCACCGAACTTCATGCGCAGCTCTGCGCGCTGTTTTTTCGTCAGAGCCATGATCACTCTCCTTTACCGGCTGCGGCG
>NZ_JACASJ010000261.1:0-1301 GCF_013391025.1 Enterobacter sp. SECR19-1250
TCACTCAGAAGTTTGTCCAGGTGATCGCGAACATCCGCTGTTAAATTTTCCGCAATCCGCGTTTCAATCCGCCGCTCAGCGGCGACCAGAGCATCCGCGCACAAGCGCTCGATTGTCGATACTGCGGGCAGAATGGTGGAAGTTTCCCGACACCGCACAATAAAACGATGAGCAAGATCCTCGTTTGATCTGGCATCTTCGGCCTGGCCGAAAGTCCACTCCCGCAGATCACGGGCACCACGGCCCGTGAAGGTCTTGTAGCCGTAAATTTCGCGCAGCGTGTCCATGTGCTGCTGACGGGTTTGGCGCCGTGTGGCATAAGTGAGAAGCGCATCAGCCGGAACTCCAAGCTGAGCACCGACGAAGGAAAGGACTTCACGCGGGATCATCTCACCAGGAGCCAGTGCACGGCCCGGATATCGTAAGGCACAAAGTTGCAGGGCAAAGCCAATCCTGTTTTCCGGTCTGCGGCGCTGCCTAATGTTTTCCAGGTCATCATCGCCCAGCGTGTAGAACTTCAGTAGCGACAGTTCGTCCGTGGGCAGATCGAACAGCGCTGCTCGCTGCCGTTCGGTGAAAATATGGCGTCGTGACATACAAATTCGTCCCTTTTGAAGTATAGTCTGTTTTGGACAACAGCCAGCCCATATAAATCAGGGCGTTCCGATACAAAAATCCAGGAGGGTTCAATTGGGACATCGTGCCGCCATTTACTGCCGGGTTTCAACAGCGGATCAGTCTTGTGAACGCCAGGAATTTGATCTGCGAGCCTTCGCCGGCCGTGCCGGCTACGACGTGGTGGGAATATTTAAGGAAACAGGTTCAGGAACTAAACTCGACCGGGCCGAGCGAAAGAAAGTCCTGGCGCTTGCCCAGTCCAGACAAATTGATGCAATCCTGGTCACTGAGCTTTCCCGGTGGGGGCGCTCGACGCTCGATCTGCTCAATACGCTACGTGAACTGGAGAACTGGAAGGTTTCCGTGATAGCCATGAATGGAATGGCGTTCGATCTTTCGTCGCCGTATGGACGAATGCTGGCGACGTTTCTTTCCGGCATTGCGGAGTTTGAGCGGGATCTCATCAGCGAGCGGGTCAAGTCAGGCCTTGCTGTTGCGAAGGCACGTGGTAAGAGGCTTGGTCGTCAGGCCGGAGTGCGACCAAAATCAGACCGACTTTTGCCTAAGGTGGTTGCGATGAGGGCCGAGGGACGCAGCTATCGCTGGATCGCACGCGAGCTCGGTATCAGCAAGAATACCGTCGCTGACATCGTGCAACGACACAGAGCTAACGCTTAGGGTGT
>NZ_JACASJ010000262.1:0-1261 GCF_013391025.1 Enterobacter sp. SECR19-1250
TCAGAAGCAGGAACGACTTCCTCTCCAGCCGCAACGGCGGTGAGGCTGCCTTCCTTGTATCTTGAAGACTGATTAAAATTAATACGATTAGATTTGGCAAAACGTATGCAGCCCGATGCCTTCCAGGGTTCAAGCCCGTATATCAGCGACTGGCGCATACGCTGAGCCACTCATCTGAAACCCGAACAGTTGTCCGTATTCCATAACGTATTTGCAAGGAGGGGTAAAAATGAGTCAGCCAAATCCACTTTGTGTGGGCATCGATGTTTCCAAAGCCACACTGGACATCGCTGCCAGCAGTGATGTTGCTCAGTTTACAGTCAGCAATGACTCTGATGGCTTTAACGCGATTATTACCGGACTGAGACGGCACTCCGTTGCTCTGGTTCTGATGGAGGCCACTGGTGGGCTGGAAGTTGCGGTGGCCTGTTCGCTTCAGGCCGAAGGTTTTGAGGTTGCCGTGGTCAATCCCAGGCAGGCCCGTGACTTCGCCCGTGCAATGGGATATCTTGCGAAGACCGACCGAATTGATGCCAGAGTCCTCACGCAGATGGCTGAGGTTATTAATCGTCACCCTGAGCGGAAACGCTTTATCAGGGCACTGCCGGATGCTGAACGTCAGGCCCTTGCTGCGATGGTGGTTCGCAGACGCCAGTTGATTGCGATGTTGGTGGCTGAGCGTAACCGACTGCATCCATCCCATCCGCAGAACAAGAAAAGCATTAATACCATCATTAAAGCGCTGGAAGATGAGCTTGTCAGGCTCGAGAAAGAAATGGACAGTCACATCCGTAACCACTTTAAAGAGATTGCTGAGCGCCTGAGCAGTATCAAAGGTGTAGGCACCATGACCGTTTCCGCGATGTTGGCGGAGATTCCGGAACTGGGAACGCTCTCCCGGCGCGAAATCAGTGCGCTTATAGGTGTTGGGACTCAGGGACTATGCGTGGCCGGCGAACCATTTTTGGCGGCAGGGCTGGCCTAAGATCAGCACTGTACATGGCTGCGCTTGTGGCAACCCGCTTTAATCCGGTGATAAAAACGTTTTATGTGCGCCTGCTTGCAGCCGGAAAGGCCAAAAAAGTGGCGCTGGTAGCCTGTATGCGTAAGCTGCTTACCATCCTGAACGCAATGCTCAGAAAGAACGAAGAATGGGATGAGTCGTACCACCACGTTGCTCCATAATTTTTACCTTCAAGACAGTTGCTGATATTGCTTCTTCCACTTAAACAGCAGGCTGGGCTGGATACCATGCAGGCGG
>NZ_JACASJ010000263.1:0-1246 GCF_013391025.1 Enterobacter sp. SECR19-1250
CGTGATCTGATCCTTCAACTCAGCAAAAGTTCGATTTATTCAACAAAGTCGATCTGATCCTTCAACTCAGCAAAAGTTCGATTTATTCAACAAAGTCAAGGCGGGACCATAAAAGCGATAACCGAACGCGTCAGCCCGCGCGTATTCCGGGTTGTCGCGCTGCCTGCGCCTACAGAGAAAGAGAAAACGCAGCTTTATTTCCAGCGTTATGTTCCGCACCTGCCCGCTGCCGGCGAAATCGTTATTTTTGACCGCAGCTGGTACAACCGCGCAGGCGTTGAACGGGTGATGGGGTTCTGCACGCCGGAACAGGTTGAAAAGTTTCTTGATGGCGCACCGGTGATGGAAAAAGCGATGGTCGATGCCGGGATCATTTTGCTGAAATACTGGCTTGAAGTGACGCCGAAAGAGCAGGAACGCAGGCTACGCGATCGCATCAACGATGGCCGCAAGATCTGGAAATTATCGCCTATGGATATTAAATCGTTCAATTTATGGGATGAATACACCGTAGCGCGGGATGCCATGTTTGCCTCCACGGACACTGCCTGGGCACCGTGGTTTGTGGCGCGCTCGGAAGATAAAAAACGCGTGCGGTTGAATATTATCTCCCATCTGCTTTCGCAGATCCCGTATAAAGAACTTCACGTTGAAAAAGTGGATTTACCGAAGCGAAAAATTGGCAAAGTCAAACCGACAAAATATCCTTTACGATATATTTCGGAGAAATTCTGATAAGCTGGAAGACGGATCGCATAATGAAGATTACCAGGGGAAACGGTATTGTTTTTTGTTGGCTGCGGTTGATAATGACCGCACCAACAAAGGAGGCTAAAAATGAAACCAAACCGAACAGAAAACTGCAGTGGCAGACCACCCCGGACAGAGAGAATACCGCGTCAGGCCTTGACTCCAGAGGAACGCAAACGCCAACACTATCAGGATCAGGAATTCATAAAAGCCATGAATGAATTTACTGCTAAAGCGGGATTATTATCAGATGACCCTTATTTTGGAGGGCTTTAATGTGCTTTCAGTTCGATGTTTATCGTAACCCCTCAGACAAAACGCGCGAATACCAGCCTTATTTTATGATAATTCAACATGACTATTATGATGACTTATCAACAAGACTGATTGTTCCTTTAAGCTATCATAATAACCTACATGGGCATTACAACGCCGCCACACCATTAAGGAAGGTGCGAATAAGCAGGTCATTTCTTCCCAAGCTGACTCGCTGATT
>NZ_JACASJ010000264.1:0-1217 GCF_013391025.1 Enterobacter sp. SECR19-1250
AACTTGTCGTCAAAATCGGTGTTGCAAAAACGGGAGTGACCATAGATTCCGTTTTACCAGATTGTCAGGTTTAATAATCTGCAGCCAGGCAACGCGTCCCAGTAAAAATGCCAGGCTGCAAAAAATAGCAAAACAGAGCAGAGCAAAACGTGCCGGGGTGAAACTGCCGGCACTCGGTATTATTTTCTTCTTCACCTGAACCCCAGGGCTGTTGAACAACGCCCTGATTTAACGGGAAAAGCCGCTGTGGAGGGGGGAAAACAGTGCTAATAATCTCGTAGCTTTGCAACAAGGTACTAACAGAGACAGGGATGGTAATATTTTGAAAGATAAGGCATATAAAAAAGCCCCGCGTTTGCGAGGCTTTATGTCTGAGATTGAAGTGCTACGCGCTTCAGTCAGCAGCGGTTCGATCAGATAGCAGTTACGTTAACTGCAGCTGGGCCTTTCTGGCCGTCCTGAATTTCGAACTCAACGTTCTGGCCTTCAGCCAGAGTTTTGAAGCCGTTACCCTGGATTGCAGAGAAGTGTACGAACACATCTTTGCTGCCGTCAGCAGGAGTAATGAAACCAAAACCTTTAGACTCGTTGAACCACTTAACTTGACCTTTAATCTTTGCCATTTGCAAAATTCCTTAGAGTGTTTTCTTAGCCCGCAGGCATTGACTGAGATAAAACTGAGACATTACTGCTTGAGGCACTAATATAAGGTTCGGCAGAGAAGCGGTATTCAACGACAACGTGTTTACTCAGGACTTCTTTACTGAAAATGCCACACATAAACAGAACTGTACCTCGTTTGACCCAAAACGTGTTATTACACACTATGTTTAATATGGCAAGCCATTTTTAAACATGTCTCGATCCGCCGCACAAATTCGAACACAGCCTGTAAGGATTTGCACATTTATGCTTACCGCATACAAACCAGTCCTCGTCCTTATACAGACTCAACGTCGCTTTCACACCCGCTGTAATCAAAGACTTTTTTAACATAGCTCAATCATTACAATGCGTCCAGCAACCCACGAAAGAAAGCCGGAAACAGTGATTGATTTAGAACATTTTGTGAAAAGTTATGCTCAAATCATTGTAACGCAACTGTATTGTTACAAAGAAAATACACAGCTAATAAGCCCGGCCAAACTGTGTTAAAAATCACGGTGATGCTGCCAACTTACTGATTTAGTGTATGATGGTGTTTTTGAGGTGCTCCA
>NZ_JACASJ010000265.1:0-1206 GCF_013391025.1 Enterobacter sp. SECR19-1250
GCTTATGAAGACATTACTAACATCGGGGTGTACTAATCAACGGGGAGCAGGTCACTCTTTTATAAGAGCTAATTTTTTCTCGTCTTTTGCTTCTGCGATAATTGCCAATTTATTAACATCGTACTTACTTTCAAAAAACAAAACCCCATTTTCATCAAAAATTTTGGTATGCACTGTCATTTTTATTTAGCCTAAATTGATTAAGTCGGCATCCCCCGTCCTGTAAAACGGGGGTAGTCTCAGGATAACTACGGGCTTTCAGCCAGCATAGCTAACTATTTTTGACCTTAAACGTTAATTCACCTTTTTCGTTTACATCTATCTCATTCATTTTATTTTCGATTAAAAAATGCACTAAATCAGACTCTTTATAAATGATGTTTATTCCATTCATGATGTTTTTCTTAGTGAGTTCATACGAAAGAACTCCTAAATCGATAGACTCAGAATCCTTCAATCGTATTGTTTTAATTAGATTTTTCTTCATTTCGGCTATCTCTGTATCTGTTTTGATCAATCATATTACATGTATACATATTTTCAATTACTAGTTGACAGGTAATCCGTTACAGGTGTACTTTTCTGTTTAATGTAATTAGTAATGTGTATACATGGTGCTTTTATGAACATCATCTACTTCGACTACATACCAGATTTTGGAGTCAATGCTAGCATCGGCGGGGAATGGGACTTTTACCGCTCCTTTGATGAGCTGGTAGATGAATGTTTTGGCTTCTATGGTGATGATTTTCTTTTAGTTTCTGTTGTTCTGCATTCTGATTCTTTCGTGGGTTATAGGGAGTCACTGACATGCAACTGACGGAAAGAAATGTCAAGATTGACTATCTTGCTTTTACCATGCCTTTCTGTTCCCTCAAATCGTTGGAAACGTACCCGCATGGGCTAAATGAATGGCGCAAGTACGGAATTTATCCAACATTTCATAACCATGTATCTCATAAGGATGCTTTTTTTACCGATGTGATTAAAGGTGGTAAATGGTGTCCGTCCGACGATGAACTAAACGAACAGGTTCAAAGCTACACGACTGATTCAAAAGGTGAACTTGAGCAAAAAATAAATGACCTGAATAGGGAGATTTATTTAGCGCGTATGCATCGCCTTAAATTGTGGTTGTCCGCAGTCTTTGGGCGGCTTTGTTGAATAAATCAGATTTCGGGTAAGTCTCCCCCGTAGCGGGTTGTG
>NZ_JACASJ010000266.1:0-1199 GCF_013391025.1 Enterobacter sp. SECR19-1250
TGTAGATTCAACCTGTCAACGCAACACCCTTTTCAATTATCTCTTTCGGTGTTTTGAACTTCAGTGTCTTTCTCGGCCTGGTGTTTAGTTGCGCTGCAACCTGATCCAGCTCCTGCTGTGTGTATTGAGCAAGGCATGTTTTTTTGGGGAAGAACTGTCGTATTAGTCCATTCGTATTTTCGTTGGTGCCTCGTTGCCAGGGACTTTGAGGATCGCAAAAATAAACTTTCACTCCCGTGCTGCTGCTAAATTCCAGATGCCTGGCCAGCTCCATTCCTCTGTCCCACGTCAATGATTGCCTGAGTTCGGGCGGTAAGCTCAGGAATTTTTCAGTAAGAGCCTGATTCACTGAAACAGCATCTTTCCCCTTTAACCTGAGAATAAGCGTATAGCGCGATTTACGATCTACCAGAGTGGCAATATGCGAGTTTTTTGTGCCCGAGACTAAATCCCCCTCCCAGTGTCCAACAGAGCGCCTGTTATCAATATGCCGCGCGCGCTCATGGATTGGCGTGCCATTCACGATATTGATTGTTCCTCTTTCCCCTTTGCGGGTGTGGCGTCGCCCATGCCTCAGGCTGTGCGAACGCCGCAGATGCTGAATATTCAGGTGGTGCAGAGCTTCACGACAACGAAAGTACAGCGTCTTATAAATTGTCTCAGCTGATATTCGCATCGTTTTCTGACGCGGCTTCGTTCGTTTTAACCATCCCGAAATTTGCTCCGGAGACCACTTTAATTCCAGCTTTTCCAGAACAAGGTCCCTCAGCGGCTCATTCTGATCCAGCAAACACGGTTTGGGACGTTTAGCCATCCTGTTGGCGCGATTATTAGCATCAACAGCTTTGTAATAGCGCCTGCCACGATTACGCTGGACTTCTCGCGAGATCGTCGAAGGAGAGCGTCTTAATGCAGTAGCAATCGCCCGAATACTCATTTTGGCTGACAGGCCAGCGCGTATTTCCTCACGTTCAGACAAGGTCAGGTGTGCGACGGCCCGCTTACGCTCATTGGGTTTTATGCCGCCGGTGTCCCTCAACATGGTGAAAATAGTTCCGGGTTTTGAATCCAGAATCTTAGCTATTTCACTAAATCCTGTCCCACTCTTCCACAAGTCGAAAACGAGCGATTTTTCTTTTGCTGTAAATGTACGTTTCATCAAACGATCCTCCGCAACCACATGTTTTCACATGGTTGTT
>NZ_JACASJ010000267.1:0-1197 GCF_013391025.1 Enterobacter sp. SECR19-1250
CATGACCATATTACTGGGGATCCCTCAGCCCTTTGGGAGAGGGCTGGGGTGAGGGGATTAGCGCAGAAGCACACAATCCGGCGGCAACCGGCACTGCAGCGCGCCGGGCAATACCTCTATGCGGAAATGCTCCCCGCTCAACGGTTCCCCATCCAGATTAAACGTCATACCGTGCGGGGCATTCACTTCGAACCACGCGGATTTTCCGGCAATAATGTTTGGGCTCTCTTCGGGCTGCGTCAGTGTGGTAAATAGCGCGGGCAGCAGGCCGTCGCCGGTGAAAATACGCAGCTGAAGCTGACCGTCATTAACCAGCGCCTCCGGGCAAAGCTGCTGCCCGCCGCCTGCCTGACGACCGTTGCCAATGCCAATCACCAGCGCGTCTCCCTGCCACTGGAAATCCTCGCCGCGAATTTCGCAGCGGTCAGGCTTGAGGGTGTCCATACGCATCAGACCGTGGATCAGATAAGAGACACCGCCCAGCGCCGCTTTGAGTTTTTCGGGCGTTTCGCTGGTGATCCGCGTGCCGAACCCGCCCGTCGCCATGTTGATAAAGCAGGTTTTGTCATTCACCTGCGCAATGTCCACGGCGGTAGCTTTGCCGAGGATCGCCAGTTGCAGGGCTTTACTCAACTCCTCCGGAATGCCAGCGCTGGTGGCAAAATCATTGGCGGTACCGAGCGGTAAAATGCCCATCACCGGACGGTCTTCGCTGGGCAGGTCGACAAGCGCAGAGGCGATCTCATTGATGGTGCCGTCGCCGCCGCCGGAGATAATGGTTTCGACACCCAACGTCAGGCCTTCATGGATATACCGTGCCGCGTCGCCTTTTTCCCACGTGACCCGTACATGGATCCGCGCCCCGTCTTCCCGCAAATCAGTGATTGCCTGACGCAGCAGATCGTTGCCTGCACTTTTACCATTGAGAATCAATAAACTGTCTGGATAGGTTGCCATCCTCGCTGCTCCCTTTTTTAGCGTTAGTAAGAGTGTATAGCAGTGTGGAAAAAAGCGGGTAAGAACAGGACGAATCCAGTGAGTACACTGCCTTTCTAACTCATCACATACTCGCTATTTAATACCTTTTAAATCAGATACGATTTTATTTAATTTAACGAAGTTAGTGATACCTACTATTATCAAGTGATCTTGACCCTCCATCTCCGAACAGCTTTTGTATCTTAAGTTAACGATGTC
>NZ_JACASJ010000268.1:0-1170 GCF_013391025.1 Enterobacter sp. SECR19-1250
TGGAAAACTGAATATGGCGTTCTGAGTCTTCCCACCATGATCGGGGAAGACCCATTAATGAACAGACTTCTTTGGCAAAAGATGAGACGCCTATGAATCAGTCTTACTCTTCTATAAGAGCCGACAAAACATCAAAATCCAGGTGCGTTACGTAGGCGTTACGTAGGCGTTACAGTGGCATTTCACTTCGGCAATGGAGAGTGTTTTTGAAAAATAATCATTTAACATCATATGATTGGCTAAATGCGCTGAATAATCTTGAATTGCTTTCACTTCATTCCGAAATTTTAACGCAGTTGCGTTCTAGAGGTGTCATTCGCACCAAGAATAATCCTGTTGGTGACTATGCTGAATGGCTGGTTTCTAATGCACTGGGTATGACTCTTCTCAGTAACTCGTCGGCGGGTGCTGATGCCATTGATGCTGATGGCCTGAAAGTGCAGATCAAAGCTAGGAGAGTTACGCCGGATAATCCTTCCCGGCAGCTTAGTGCCTTGCGTAACTATGAGGCAGCCGATTTTGATTATTTAATCGCGGTTATTTTCGATGAGACTTACAACATTCTTGATGCTTACAAAATCCCACATGAAGTAATACGAGATTATGCACGGCATAGTGACCACGTTAACGCACATATCGTTAACCTCAAGGGCGCGATTCTTACTGATCCCCGAGTTAGTTCCATCAAAGAAGACTTGATTGTCAGGAGTTCGGCTTCAGTCAATGAAGCGGCTATGCAAACCCTTCCACCCGAACCTTTGGAAGAGGTTTTGAATCAACCAGAGAAGATAACGAGTAGTGTTACCATGGTCAGCCTCCTTAAGGCTATTGGGATGGAGTGCTTCGTAAACTACTACCATCACTTTGCCGATTCAAATTTACCAAGCGCTTATATCATTGAGCAAATGCACTCACGTGAGGGTTATACAGAGAAAAGTTGCCGGGGCCGTCTCAGTAAAGCGCGAAAAGTGATCAGGGATGGTTTAAGTATTGAGGCTTTGGCGTTGATCGCTGACTCTGAGCGAATGCAAGATTCTGTCAGAAATGACGCGCTAAAACTTATCAGCGTTCTGGAGTGAAGCGGTTTGCAAAACGTTGTAGTTCCTCCTACAAAACCGTAAGCGTTAAGTGAGCGCCGTATTGACGGCTATTTATTGGTGAGATCTACGT
>NZ_JACASJ010000269.1:0-1167 GCF_013391025.1 Enterobacter sp. SECR19-1250
GCGTGATCTGATCCTTCAACTCAGCAAAAGTTCGATTTATTCAACAAAGTCGGCTCAACCCCCACGGATCCACCCAACCCAGCGCATTCGGCGCATACTGGTAAAGATTTATCCCTCCCGCCAGCCCTATCGGGTCCTGCTGCGTAAACCGCCCGCAGTCCGGGTCGTAATACCGGAACAGATTGTAGTGCAGCCCTGTCTCACGGTCCAGGTATTGCCCCTGCATCCGCAGGTTCTGGGAATATCCTGATAGCTGCGTCTCGCTTTCCCGTAGCAGCTTGCCCCAGGCGCTGTTAACGCCTTCCCAGCGCACCTGCCCTTCGATATCCGTCATCCGTTCCGGCGTACCGTTCGGCTGGCAGTGGAACCAGAAAATCTCCGGAGCATCAACGCCGTCAATACGTGCCAGCGGATCGTAGCTGTCCTGATCGCTGTAGACATAGGTCAGCGGCACGTCTCCATGCAGCTCCTGCAGCAGGCGGAACCCTTCCCAGACAAACCGGGTGGTGACGGGCTTACCGGTTGCCTGTCCGCCCAGTATCTGCTGGCGCGTTTTGCTGATGCGGCGTCCAAGCGGATCGTAACGGAAGCTGACCTGCGTCTGCGGCCTGTTGCGATCCCGCGGCTGGCTGATCACTTCCGTCAGGCGGTGTTCACCGTCGTACCGGTAGTGCCAGCGGGTCTGGCCGTTATCCTTCTCCACGGTGCGGCCGTGGATGTCATAACGCCAGCGAATGCCATTCAGCTGCGTCAGGCGGTTGTGCGTAACCTTCTCAGCAGATCCGTCGAGCGGGTTACCGGCCGCATCCCAGCGCCACTGCTCCTGCCCGGGCAGCGTGCCGTCCTGAACCAGCAGGCGCCCGGCGCTGTCGTACTGCCAGCGGTACCAGCTGAACGGGTTATCGTCCCGTTCTTCCCGCACCAGATTATTGCGGTAGTCGTAATCCCAGCGGCGGGTCCAGCGGCGTGGTGACGGGCGCTGTGCGTTGCCGGTGAAGACATCCCGGCGATGAAGCCGACCTAAACGGTCGTATTCGCTGCGGGTGGTGAGCAGCCCCTGCGTGCGGCTGGTCTCCCGATGGAGTTCGTCGCGGGTAAAGTCGGATACCGACAACGGCTTTGTTGAATAAATCAGATTTCGGGTAAGTCTCCCCCGTAGCGGGTTGT
>NZ_JACASJ010000027.1:0-51620 GCF_013391025.1 Enterobacter sp. SECR19-1250
GCGCTCCGGATGAATATGATGATCTCATATCAGGAACTTGTTCGCACCTTCCTTAGTTTCTGCCAGCGTTGCCAGGGCAAAAATAGTTAATAAATAGTGAATTTTAATGAACGTGGATTCCAGTATAAAAAGAAGTGTTATGTTTAGTGGGTTCGCGACATATAGAGCATGCTGAATCCGTTTACCTCCTGTTTTATCGCATTATTTTCCTGTGCATCTCGTGGTTAACTGCGGCTTGAACCCCATACTCTGTGTGGTGTATCGCTGATGACCAGACAAAATATGGTACAATGAATCATTGGGAATATTACACATTGATTAGGGTTTGACGGCCAATGGCACAACTTTATTTCTACTATTCGGCAATGAATGCCGGAAAATCCACGGCGTTACTGCAATCCTCTTACAATTATCAGGAACGAGGGATGCGCACCGTTGTTTACACCGCTGAAATCGACGATCGCTTCGGTGCAGGTAAGGTGAGTTCAAGAATTGGTCTCTCGTCTCCGGCCAGACTGTTTAACCCACAAACGGACCTGTTGCAGGATATCCGTGCCGAGCATACTTCCCAGCCCATTCATTGCGTTCTGGTCGATGAAAGCCAGTTCCTGACGCGTGAACAGGTGCATGCGCTTTCAGAGGTCGTAGATGAACTTGATATTCCCGTTCTCTGCTATGGTTTGCGCACGGACTTTCGCGGGGAGCTATTTGCCGGTAGCCAGTATTTGCTTGCCTGGTCCGATAAACTGGTCGAACTGAAAACCATCTGTTTTTGCGGCCGTAAAGCCAGTATGGTGCTTCGTCTCGATCAGTCTGGTAAACCCTATGCAGACGGTGAGCAGGTGGTGATAGGGGGCAATGAACGCTATGTGTCGGTCTGTCGTAAGCATTATAAAGAGGCGTTGTCTGTGGGCTCCCTGACGGCGATTCAGCACGATAACAGGAAGTAGTTTCAAAGAACTTAAAGCCTGATCTTCAGACATAAAAAAACCCGCCAGAGGCGGGTTTTTTAACAGCGGTCAATTAAGCGCTTTTCTTCGCTTTTTTGTCAGCTTTAATGACGGGTGCTTCTGTTTTCACAGCAGCAACGTCACCTTCTTTGAACTCACGTCCGTAGAATGTATCCAGCAGGATCTGTTTCAGCTCGGAGATCAGTGGGTAGCGCGGGTTCGCACCAGTACACTGGTCATCGAATGCATCTTCAGACAGCTTATCAACGTGTGCCAGGAAGTCAGCTTCCTGAACACCCGCTTCGCGGATAGATTTAGGAATGCCCAGTTCAGCCTTCAGGCTTTCCAGCCATGCCAGCAGTTTCTCGATCTTCGCAGCAGTACGGTCGCCCGGTGCGCTCAGACCCAGGTGGTCTGCGATTTCAGCGTAACGACGACGTGCTTGCGGACGGTCGTACTGGCTGAAAGCAGTCTGCTTGGTTGGGTTGTCATTCGCGTTATAACGGATAACGTTGCTGATCAACAGGGCGTTCGCCAGACCGTGAGGAATGTGGAACTGAGAACCCAGTTTGTGAGCCATGGAGTGGCAAACCCCGAGGAAGGCGTTAGCAAACGCGATACCGGCGATGGTTGCTGCACTGTGGACACGCTCACGGGCAACCGGGTTTTTAGACCCTTCGTTGTAAGACGCTGGCAGGTTTTCTTTCAGCAGTTTCAGCGCCTGCAGAGCCTGACCATCAGAGAACTCAGAAGCCAGTACGGAAACATAGGCTTCCAGGGCGTGAGTTACAGCGTCCAGACCACCGAATGCACACAGTGATTTCGGCATATCCATCACCAGGTTGGCATCAACGATGGCCATATCTGGGGTCAGCGCGTAGTCAGCCAGTGGGTATTTCTGACCCGTTGCGTCATCAGTGACCACTGCGAACGGCGTAACTTCAGAACCTGTACCGGAAGTGGTGGTAACGGCGATCATCTTCGCTTTTACGCCCATTTTCGGGAACTTGTAGATACGTTTACGGATGTCCATAAAGCGCAGCGCCAGTTCTTCGAAGTGGGTTTCTGGATGCTCGTACATCACCCACATGATTTTCGCGGCGTCCATTGGGGAACCACCACCCAGTGCGATAATCACATCTGGTTTGAAGGAGTTAGCCAGCTCCGCACCTTTACGCACAACGCTCAGGGTTGGGTCAGCTTCAACTTCAAAGAACACTTCAGTTTCTACGCCAGCGGCTTTCAGAACAGAGGTGATCTGGTCAGCGTAACCGTTGTTGAACAGGAAACGGTCAGTCACGATGAGCGCACGTTTGTGGCCATCAGTAATCACTTCATCCAGCGCGATTGGCAGAGAACCACGGCGGAAGTAGATAGATTTCGGAAGTTTGTGCCACAACATGTTTTCAGCTCGCTTAGCAACGGTTTTCTTGTTGATCAGGTGTTTTGGACCAACGTTTTCAGAGATGGAGTTACCACCCCAGGAACCACAACCCAGAGTCAGGGAAGGTGCGAGTTTGAAGTTGTACAGGTCGCCGATACCACCCTGAGAAGCCGGGGTGTTAATCAGGATACGTGCAGTTTTCATCATCTGACCAAAGTGAGCAACACGTTCTGGCTGGTTATCCTGGTCAGTGTACAGGCAAGAGGTGTGGCCGATACCACCCATCGCAACCAGTTTCTCTGCTTTCTCAACTGCGTCTTCGAAATCTTTGGCGCGGTACATCGCCAGAGTAGGGGACAGTTTTTCGTGAGCGAATGGTTCGCTTTCGTCGACAACTTTAACTTCACCAATCAGAATTTTGGTGGTTGCCGGAACAGTGAAGCCTGCCAGTTCAGCGATTTTATACGCTGGCTGACCCACGATAGCCGCGTTCAGCGCGCCATTTTTCAGAATGATATCCTGAACCGCTTTCAGCTCTTTGCCCTGCAGCAGGTAGCCGCCGTGGCTGGCGAAACGTTCGCGAACAGCATCATAAACGGAATCAACAACAACAACAGACTGTTCAGAAGCACAGATAACACCGTTGTCGAAGGTTTTGGACATTAGCACGGACGCAACAGCACGTTTGATATCGGCCGTTTCATCAATAACCACTGGGGTATTACCCGCGCCTACGCCGATAGCAGGTTTACCGGAACTGTATGCCGCTTTAACCATGCCAGGACCACCGGTCGCCAGGATCAGGTTAATGTCCGGGTGGTGCATCAGCGCGTTAGAAAGCTCAACGGACGGTTGGTCGATCCAGCCGATCAGATCTTTAGGTGCACCGGCAGCAATCGCAGCCTGCAGAACGATGTCAGCGGCTTTGTTGGTCGCATCTTTTGCACGTGGGTGCGGGGAGAAGATGATTGCGTTACGGGTCTTCAGGCTGATCAGAGATTTGAAGATAGCGGTAGACGTTGGGTTGGTGGTTGGAACGATACCGCAAATAATGCCGATAGGTTCTGCAATGGTGATAGTACCGAAAGTGTCGTCTTCAGACAGCACGCCACAGGTTTTCTCATCTTTATAGGCGTTGTAGATATACTCTGAAGCGAAGTGGTTTTTGATCACTTTATCTTCAACGATACCCATGCCGGATTCGGCAACGGCCATTTTAGCGAGAGGGATTCGAGCATCTGCAGCAGCCAGAGCGGCCGCGCGGAAGATTTTATCAACCTGTTCTTGGGTGAAATTGGCATATTCACGCTGGGCTTTTTTAACGCGCTCGACGAGGGCGTTCAGTTCAGCGATATTAGTAACAGCCATAATGCTCTCCTGATAATGTTTAAACTCTTTTAGTAAACCAGCGCTCGATACGTCAGACAGTATAGACAGAGCCAATACGACTTGCGTAACACACAGTAAAACAATGGGTTACTTCCTGCACCAGCACACTAATTTACTAAAAGAGCCTTACCTTAGCATCATCCTTTTTTGGCAGGTCATCTCCCTGGGGGCGTAATCAAGATTACTCACTTCTGAGTACGAAAATCATGATCTGCGTCAATTTTCCCCCAAGCTGATACCTTTCAGCAAGGTTATTTCTTTGAGATTATTCCAGTGTTAAATAATTAAGTAACTATTGGAAGTGGCGCTATCATTGCTTATACAAATATTTAACATCATGAATTGATAACGTTTTGGCACAGATTTCTGGTGAAGTATGCTGATAAAAAGCGTATCTTCAGCGCGATTTTCACTGACAGTTGTCAGCCCCGGGGCATACGCATAAGCGGAGCAAAATGTGATCTTATCGCTCTTTGATTTTCCTACATATTTTAAGTTTTTTATTGGTTTGTTTGCATTGGTCAACCCGGTGGGGATCATTCCTGTCTTCATTAGTATGACCAGTTACCAGACGGCGGCGGCCAGAAACAAAACCAATCTTACCGCTAACCTGTCAGTGGCGATTATTCTCCTGACCTCCCTTTACCTTGGGGATGCCATTCTTCAGGTGTTCGGTATCTCGATTGATTCTTTCCGTATTGCGGGTGGGATCCTGGTGGTCACCATCGCTATGTCGATGATCAGCGGTAAGCTGGGGGAAGACAAACAGAACAAGCAGGAAAAATCAGAAACCGCCATTCGCGAGAGCATTGGCGTAGTGCCGCTGGCGTTACCGCTGATGGCCGGTCCCGGCGCTATCAGCTCGACGATTGTCTGGGGTACGCGCTACCACAGCTGGATGCATCTGATTGGCTTTTCTGTCGCCATTGCCATTTTTGCGCTTTGTTGTTGGGGCGTGTTCCGCATGGCACCCTGGCTGGTGCGTCTGCTTGGGCAGACAGGCATCAACGTCATTACCCGTATTATGGGGTTGCTATTGATGGCCCTGGGCATCGAATTCATTGTGACCGGCATCAAAAGCATTTTCCCCGGCTTATTGCACTGACATTTCATACGAAAGAACGGAGCCAACGGCTCCGTTTTTTTTACGTGAATATCAGCAAATCATATAAATAAAGTTGAAATGCTTACCTGCCATAATAAATTCTACTAATAATGTTCAATTCTTATATTTCAACAAGTTATTAATCCCACCGTTTCCCGCCTGCACAGAAAACCTGCGATCATTCTGTTATTTTACTCACACGATACTCTGGGGCTTGCTGAGTGATAACCGAAATGATATTAGTAAATTCAACGTTCCCTTAGAGGAATGTGCTAAATAATAATCAGTTATTAAATTTTTGTACAAAATGACGTGATGGTAGCGCAGCGACGCGCGCAGAGAGACTGATTTTTTATCTCTTTGAATGAAAAGATTTTTCTTGTTCTTTCATGTCAGGCAGGGCTGCCATCAACGATTTAGTACACTTCGTAAAAGAGAATTGCTTAACAAATTTGCAAAATGTATTGGCGTGCGTTTACGCCTTTTGATACTTTCCGGCCTAATATTTTGCAGCATAAAACAAGAAGATGAGAATTATTTTCATATAGTCATCTTCGCGAATATCCAACACATGTCTCAGACAGGGGAGACGTGTAAAGAATCGACGCAAGACGGCCATACGAGCGGTCAGTAATAAAGAAGTCGGTGATAGCAAGAAGTAAAAAAAGAACCTGACAGCAGCAAAAAAAACTCCTGCGCTGTACAGGCCCCAACAGGGGATTACACAGCTGGCGAAGGCCAGTAATTATAATGAGTGGAGTACCAACACAATGTCCATCATCACAAAAAAAAATCTGGTAGCGGCGGGGATTTTAACTGCGCTAATCGCGGGCAACGCTGCAATGGCTGCGGACGTGCCTGCAGGGGTACAGCTGGCTGAGAAGCAGACGCTGGTACGTAACAACGGGGCGGAAGTACAGTCTCTTGATCCGCATAAAATTGAGGGCGTGCCAGAGTCAAACGTCAACCGCGACCTGTTTGAAGGGCTGCTGGTCACTGACGTAGAAGGCCACCCGGCACCGGGTGTCGCCGAAAAGTGGGAAAATAAAGATTTTAAAGTCTGGACCTTCCATCTGCGCAAAGATGCTAAATGGTCCGACGGTACACCGGTTACCGCCGAAGATTTCGTTTACAGCTGGCAGCGCCTGGCGAATCCAAACACCGCCTCTCCGTATGCGAGCTATCTGCAATATGGCCATATCGCCAATATCGATGACATCATCGCCGGTAAAAAACCGGTCACCGATCTGGGTGTAAAAGCGATTGATGCCAACACGTTTGAAGTGACGTTGAGCGAACCTGTTCCGTACTTCTATAAACTGCTGGTTCACCCGTCTGTCTCCCCGGTACCGAAATCCGCAGTGGAAAAATTCGGTGAAAAATGGACCCAGCCTGCCAATATTGTGACCAACGGTGCTTATAAACTGAAAGACTGGGTGGTCAACGAACGTATGGTTCTGGAGCGTAACCCGCAATACTGGGATAACGCCAAAACCGTGATTAACCAGGTGACCTACCTGCCAATCTCTTCTGAAGTGACTGACGTGAACCGCTACCGCAGCGGTGAAATCGACATGACCTATAACAACATGCCGATTGAACTGTTCCAGAAACTGAAGAAAGAGATCCCGAAAGAAGTTCATGTCGATCCATACCTGTGTACTTATTACTACGAAATTAACAACCAGAAAGCACCGTTCACCGACGTACGTGTCCGTACGGCGCTGAAGCTGGCACTGGATCGCGATATCATCGTGAACAAAGTGAAAAACCAGGGCGATCTGCCAGCCTACAGCTACACCCCTCCGTACACCGACGGCATGAAACTGGTTGAACCTGAGTGGTTCAAGTGGTCACAGGAAAAACGTAACGAAGAAGCGAAAAAACTGCTGGCCGAAGCAGGATACACCGCAGATAAACCGCTGACGTTTAACCTGCTGTACAACACGTCCGATCTGCATAAAAAACTGGCGATTGCCGTTGCCTCTATCTGGAAGAAAAACCTGGGCGCGAACGTTAAGCTGGAAAACCAGGAGTGGAAAACCTTCCTGGATACCCGTCATCAGGGCACCTTTGACGTGGCGCGTGCAGGCTGGTGTGCGGACTATAATGAACCGACATCCTTCCTGAATACCATGCTCAGCGACAGCTCGAACAACACGGCGCACTATAAGAGCCCGGCATTCGATAAGCTTATCGCTGAGACGCTGCAGGTTACTGACGATGCAAAACGCGCAGACCTGTACGCCAAAGCAGAACAACAGCTCGATAAAGACTCGGCAATTGTACCGGTTTACTACTACGTGAACGCCCGCCTGGTGAAACCATGGGTTGGCGGCTATACCGGTAAAGACCCGTTGGATAATATTTCCGTTAAGAATCTTTATATTATCAAGCATTAATGGCAATACGTGGGGCGGGCCTGGCTTGCCCCACTGTGTCTACTTTGTAACATTCATCAGGCACACGCCAGAAGGTACGGGCAATGTTGAAATTTATCCTGCGTCGCTGTTTAGAAGCGATACCAACGTTATTTATTCTAATTACAATTTCCTTCTTTATGATGCGTCTCGCGCCGGGAAGTCCATTCACGGGTGAACGTACGCTGCCACCTGAAGTGATGGCGAACATCGAAGCGAAATATCATTTAAACGATCCTATCTCCACGCAATACTTCAACTATCTGAAGCAACTGGCGCATGGCGATTTCGGGCCGTCATTCAAATATAAAGACTATTCCGTTAACGACCTGGTGGCGTCCAGCTTCCCGGTATCGGCAAAACTGGGTGCTGCGGCATTCTTGTTGGCTGTGGTTCTCGGGGTCACCGCAGGCGTTATCGCCGCGCTTAAACAAAATACCAAATGGGATTATACGGTAATGGGGGTCGCAATGACCGGGGTGGTTATCCCCAGCTTCGTTGTCGCGCCGTTACTGGTGATGATATTTGCCATCACGCTGAAATGGCTGCCCGGCGGCGGCTGGAACGGCGGGGCACTGAAATTCATGATTTTACCGATGGTGGCGCTTTCTCTGGCTTACATCGCCAGTATCGCGCGTATCACCCGTGGTTCGATGATTGAAGTGTTACATTCAAACTTCATCCGTACCGCGCGCGCGAAAGGGTTGCCGATGCGCCGGATTATCTTCCGCCATGCGCTCAAGCCGGCTCTGTTACCTGTGCTCTCGTACATGGGACCAGCGTTCGTCGGTATTATTACCGGTTCAATGGTTATTGAAACCATCTACGGTCTGCCGGGTATTAGCCAGCTCTTTGTTAACGGTGCCCTCAACCGCGACTATTCTCTGGTGCTGAGCCTGACGATCCTTGTGGGTGCGTTGACCATTCTCTTTAACGCTGTTGTCGATGTGCTGTATGCCGTTATCGACCCGAAAATCCGTTACTAACTGGAGCACGCCATGATGTTGAGTAAGAAAAACAGCGAGGCGCTGGAAAACTTCAGTGAAAAACTGGAAGTCGAAGGTCGTAGCCTCTGGCAGGACGCCCGCCGTCGCTTTATGCATAACCGCGCAGCGGTCGCCAGTCTGGTTGTTCTGGTGCTGATCGCGCTGTTTGTGACCCTGGCGCCGATGCTCTCGCAATTCACCTATTTCGATACGGACTGGGGCATGATGTCCAGCGCGCCGGATATGGAGTCCGGCCACTACTTTGGTACGGACTCGTCCGGCCGTGACCTGCTGGTCCGCGTTGCCATTGGTGGCCGTATTTCATTGATGGTGGGGATTGCAGCAGCGCTGGTGGCCGTGATCGTCGGCACGCTCTATGGCTCGCTCTCCGGCTATCTCGGCGGGAAAGTGGACTCGGTTATGATGCGTCTGCTGGAGATTTTAAACTCCTTCCCGTTCATGTTCTTCGTGATCCTGCTGGTGACCTTCTTCGGCCAGAACATCCTGTTGATCTTCGTGGCCATCGGCATGGTTTCCTGGCTGGATATGGCGCGTATCGTACGTGGCCAGACGCTGAGCCTTAAACGCAAAGAGTTTATCGAAGCGGCGCAGGTGGGGGGTGTATCAACAGGGAATATCGTTGTCCGCCACATTGTTCCTAACGTACTGGGCGTGGTGGTGGTGTATGCCTCACTGCTGGTACCAAGCATGATCCTGTTTGAATCCTTCCTGAGCTTCCTGGGGCTGGGCACGCAAGAGCCGCTGAGCAGCTGGGGCGCGCTGTTGAGCGATGGCGCAAATTCAATGGAAGTTTCACCGTGGCTGCTGTTATACCCGGCGGGTTTCCTGGTCGTGACCCTGTTCTGTTTCAACTTTATCGGCGATGGCCTGCGTGATGCCCTCGACCCGAAAGACCGTTAAGGAGCGCCGTCATGACAATTATTGAAACGGCAACTGCGCCACAGGCGCAACAGCGGAGTGACCTTCTGCTGGATGTAAACGATCTCCGCGTCACCTTTAAGACGCCGGACGGGGATGTCACTGCCGTAAACGATCTCAACTTCAACCTGCGCGCGGGTGAAACGCTGGGTATCGTGGGCGAATCCGGCTCCGGGAAATCTCAGACGGCGTTCGCGCTGATGGGGCTGCTGGCCGCAAACGGTGTGATTGGCGGATCCGCCAAATTCAATGGACGTGAGATCCTCAACCTGCCTGAACACGAGCTGAACAAGCTGCGTGCTGAGCAGATTTCGATGATTTTCCAGGATCCGATGACCTCGTTGAACCCGTACATGCGCGTCGGTGAGCAACTGATGGAAGTCCTGATGCTGCACAAAGGGTTGAGCAAAGCTGAAGCCTTTGAAGAGTCCGTTAAAATGCTCGATGCGGTAAAAATGCCAGAGGCGCGTAAGCGCATGCGCATGTTCCCGCACGAGTTCTCTGGCGGTATGCGTCAGCGTGTGATGATTGCCATGGCGCTGCTGTGTCGTCCAAAACTGCTGATTGCCGATGAACCCACCACCGCGCTGGATGTGACCGTCCAGGCGCAAATCATGACCCTGCTGAACGAGCTTAAGCGTGAGTTCAACACGGCGATTATTATGATCACCCACGATTTAGGCGTGGTTGCCGGTATCTGTGACAAAGTGCTAGTGATGTATGCCGGCCGTACGATGGAATATGGCAAAGCGCGCGATGTTTTCTATCAGCCTGCGCACCCGTACTCGATCGGCCTGTTGAATGCGGTGCCACGTCTTGATGCGGAAGGGGAATCCCTGTTGACCATTCCGGGCAACCCGCCAAACCTGCTGCGCCTGCCGAAAGGCTGCCCTTTCCAGCCGCGCTGCCCGCACGCGATGGAGATTTGTAACAGCGCTCCGCCGCTGGAAGAGTTTGCACCAGGCCGTCTGCGCGCCTGCTTTAAGCCGCAGGAGGAGCTGGTATGAACGCATTAGATGAAAAAAGAAATGTGCTGCTCGAAATTGCCGATCTTAAAGTGCATTTCGACATCAAAGACGGTAAACAGTGGTTCTGGCAGCCGCCCAAGACCCTGAAAGCTGTGGATGGCGTAACGCTTCGTCTGTATGAAGGGGAAACGCTGGGCGTGGTGGGTGAGTCCGGATGCGGTAAATCGACCTTTGCGCGTGCCATTATCGGGCTGGTGAAAGCGACCGGCGGTAAAGTAGCGTGGCTGGGTAAAGATCTGCTGGGGATGAAGCCCGAAGAGTGGCGCGACGTACGCAGCGATATCCAGATGATATTCCAGGATCCGCTGGCCTCCTTAAACCCGCGTATGACCATTGGTGAAATCATTGCCGAGCCGCTGCGGACCTATCATCCGAAGATGCCACGTCAGGAAGTACGCGATCGTGTTAAGGCGATGATGATGAAAGTGGGGCTGCTGCCAAACCTCATCAACCGCTATCCGCACGAATTTTCTGGCGGCCAGTGTCAGCGTATCGGTATTGCCCGCGCGTTAATCCTTGAGCCGAAGCTGATCATCTGCGATGAGCCTGTCTCCGCGCTGGATGTGTCGATTCAGGCGCAGGTGGTTAACCTGCTGCAGAAGCTGCAGCGTGAAATGGGGCTGTCGCTGATCTTTATTGCGCACGACCTGGCGGTGGTGAAGCACATTTCTGACCGCGTACTGGTTATGTACCTGGGCCATGCCGTGGAGCTGGGCACCTATGATGAGGTGTACCACAATCCACTGCACCCCTACACCAAAGCGCTGATGTCCGCGGTGCCAATTCCCGATCCCGATCTGGAAAAAAATAAAACCATCCAGCTGCTGGAAGGCGAATTGCCGTCGCCGATTAACCCGCCATCAGGCTGCGTGTTCCGTACGCGATGCCCACTGGCCGGGCCGGAGTGTGCGAAAACACGACCGGTTCTGGAAGGCAGTTTCCGACATGCGGTTTCCTGCCTGAAAGTAGACCCGTTATAATCGCAAGGGCTGACATGATGTCAGCCCTTATTTTTTGCGAGGTTACCGTGTCGAGTCTATTCACCTCAGCTCGTCGGCGGCTTTATCATTTTTTATTCGATCCTAAAACGATATCCGGACGCCGCTTCGAAGGGATCTGCGGACTGTTTGCACTCATCAGCGTGGTGGTTATTTTCTTTGAATCGGGAGCCGGGACGCAGTATCACCTGACCTATGATGAATGGCATATTTTTGTCTGGATCGAACTGATTATTACCCTGGTCTTTACTGCTGAATATCTGCTGCGGGTCGTCTGCTGGCCCAACCCGGCGAGATATGTTTTCAGTTTCTGGGGATTTATCGATTTAGCCACCGTCCTGCCGCTCTATGTCATGTGGTTGTGGCCAGAGATTAGCCTGAGCTATGTCTTTGCATGGCGGGCGATGCGCGTTATTCGTGTATTACGTATTCTGAAATTGCTGCGTTTTATGCCGTCTCTGCGGGTCTTCTGGAGCGCAATAGTCAGTGCCCGGCATCAGCTCATTCTGTTTTACTCGTTTATCGCGATCGTCATGATTGTTTTCGGTGCGTTGATGTACCTGATAGAAGGGCCAAAATATGGCTTCACAACGCTGAATGCCTCTGTGTATTGGGCCATTGTCACCGTCACGACCGTTGGCTACGGGGATATCACGCCGCATACGCCGCTTGGACGTATCGTCGCATCGGTGCTGATTCTGATTGGGTATTCGGTGATTGCCATTCCGACAGGTCTTATCACAACCCATATGAGCAGCGCATTTCAGAGCCGCAAACAGCAGCGAAAATGTCCGGGTTGTCACCAGGCTGAACATGAGCTTAACGCCCGCTACTGTAACCGTTGCGGGAGTGCGCTACCGGATTAAACAAAAAAGGCTGCATCCGCAGCCTTTTACTATTCGCGCCAGATGATATGGCACAGCTTATGGTCTTTCTCGCGGCAGAGCAGCACGCGGGCGAAGATGTCATTAATTTCGCCACCATCTTCATCTGCCAGCCCAATCACCACTTCGGCAAAGAAGTCAGGATTGAGATCGTAGTCCACGTGCTCAGCCCAGTCTTCTGCAGGGTCGAATAACTCCGCGCCGCCGCGCTCTTCGAACTGCAGATTAAAGAGGATCACATCTGCGGGATCGAGGTTATCAACCGCCAGTTCGAGAAAAATGTCATAGGCCTGCTCGAGCGTTTCGTCTTCGGTCAGGCGATTGTTCAGATCCATTTCCATGATGACTACCTGTTAAACATCGTTGGGCACGTTTTACAGCAACGGACTAAAGAAGTAAAACAGTCGTTCAGCAATTCTCTGCCACAGCGGACGTTTTACCCACAGCCGGGCATCCAGCAGACGCGAACGGGAGATATAATCGTCCTGTACCGCCGCCAGATCACCGCCGAATCCGGCATCATCAATGACCAGCGTGATTTCAAAGTTTAACCACAGGCTGCGCATATCCAGGTTTACCGTGCCCACCAGACTTAACTCACCGTCCACGAGGACGCTTTTGGTATGCAGGAGCCCGCCTTCAAACTGGTAGATTTTTACCCCGGCGGCAAGCAGTTCGCTAAAGAACGCGCGGCTGGCCCAGCCCACCAGAAGTGAGTCATTTTTGCGTGGCAGAATGATGCTGACATCGACACCGCGCTGTGCTGCGGTGCAGATTGCGTGCAGCAGGTCATCGCTCGGAACGAAGTAGGGGGTGGTCATGATCAGATATTCACGCGCCGCGTAAGTGGCGGTCAGCAGCGCCTGATGGATTAAATCCTCCGGGAAACCCGGCCCGGAGGCAATGGTATGGATGGTATGTCCGCTGGCCTCTTCAAAGGGCATGATATTGCCATCCGGTGGCGGCGGGAGAATACGTTTGCCGGTTTCTATCTCCCAGTCACAGGAATAGACAATCCCCATGGAGGTGGCGATCGGTCCTTCCATCCTTGCCATCAGGTCAATCCACTGGCCGACACCCGAGTCCTGCTTGAAGAAACGGGGGTCCACCATGTTCATGCTGCCGGTATAGGCAATATAGTTGTCGATCATGATCATCTTGCGGTGCTGGCGAAGATCCATTCGGCGCAGGAAAACGCGCAGTAAATTGACCTTTAACGCCTCCACCACTTCGATGCCGGCATTACGCATCATCCCTGCCCAGGGGCTACGGAAAAAGGCGACGCTGCCTGCGGAGTCGAGCATCAGACGGCAGTGAATGCCACGACGTGCAGCAGCCATCAGCGATTCCGCCACCTGGTCTGCCATCCCGCCGGGCTGCCAGATATAGAACACCATCTCGATATTGTGACGAGCCAGTTGAATATCGCGGATCAGGGCCTGCATGACGTCATCAGAAGAGGTCAGCAGCTGGAGTTGATTGCCTTTTACCCCACCAATACCTTGTCTGAGTTCGCACAGTTTAAATAATGAGGAGGCAACGCTGCTGTTTTCCTCTGCGAAGATGTGTTTACAGGCTTTAAGATCGCTCAGCCATTTGGCGGTGGAAGGCCACATGGCCCGGGCACGCTCGGCACGACGCTTGCCCAGATGAAGTTCACCGAAAGAGAGATAGGCAATAATTCCTACCAGCGGCAGGATATAAATTATAAGAAGCCAGGCCATGGCAGAGGGTACGGCTCTGCGCTTCATCAGGATGCGCAATGTCACACCCGCGATTAACAGCCAGTATCCCAGAATGACCAGCCAACTCACCACGGTGTAGAAGGTTGTCATAGGTAAAAAAATCCTTTTGAAAGCGTATTGTTATGAGTGTACGCATCAGGAATCATCTGGCAAATAAAAACGCCAGGTAAAAGCGCTGGTTTGCTGCAGGGTTGGGTTTATAATGGCCTCTCTTTTAAAGAAAGAGTTGTAGACATGAAGCGCAGTAGAACTGAAGTAGGGCGCTGGCGCATGTTGCGACAGGTGAACCGTCGTAAGGCTCGTTGGCTGGAAGCACAATCCCGCCGCAATATGCGTATACACGCCATCAGGAAATGTGGAATGACCCGGCACCGCAATGCGTTGCTGTTCGCAGTCCAGGATTTCTGAGAACCATCAGGGCACCGCAAGGTGCCCAATGATTTTATGGCGTCTGGTTGTTGGGAATAGCGTCTTTGCAGCGCTATTCCTGTTGTGTTGAGCAAAAGGAGGGAGAAGTGTTTGCGGAGTTTGGCGTACTGAATTTCTGGACATACGTTGTCGGCGCATTTTTTATAGTACTGGTGCCAGGGCCGAATACTTTATTTGTGCTGAAAACCGGGATTGGTCACGGCGTTAAAAAAGGGTATCTCGCCGCCACCGGCGTGTTTATCGGCGATGCCGTACTGATGTTCCTGGCCTGGGCGGGCGTTGCCGCGTTAATTCAGACCACACCGGTACTGTTTAATATCGTACGTTATTTAGGAGCTTTTTATCTGCTGTGGCTGGGCGGTAAAATGCTCTGGTCGGTTATTACCCGTCAGAATAATACACATGAAAGCGGTACCGAGCCTGCCAGCATGATCATGAAACGCTCGCTGGTATTGAGCCTGACGAACCCGAAAGCTATTCTGTTCTACGTCTCGTTCTTTGTTCAGTTTATCGATGTGAATGCGAAGAATACCGGTACCTCTTTCCTGATCCTCGCGACCACGCTTGAGCTAATAAGCTTTATGTATATGAGCTTCCTGATCTTCTCAGGCGCTTTTGTCACACGTTATCTGAAAACGAAAAAGAAACTGGCAAAGCTGGGGAACGGCCTGATAGGACTATTGTTTGTCGGGTTTGCGGCGCGATTAGCATCGCTGCATTGATTGAAAGAAAGGCTCCTGAGGGAGCCTTTTTGATATCAGAACACTTTCTTGTACGGTCGAACCGTCACTTTCGCATACACACCCGCAGCAACGTACGGATCGGCATCGGCCCAGGCCTGAGCGGCCTCCTGGGATTCAAACTCGGCAATCACCGTGGAGCCAGAAAAACCGGCAGCACCCGGATCGTTGCTGTCGACGGCCGGCATAGGGCCCGCAGTCAGTAAACGCCCTTCATCCTGCAGCAACTGTAAGCGTGCGAGGTGAGCAGGGCGTACAGACTGGCGTTTTTCCAGGGAATCAGCGACATCTTCAGAGTAAATCACGTAAAACACGGTGAAGCTCCTTAACCATTAAAAGTGTCAGTTACGTTATGTGAAAGGACAACTGACTGCAATGTAAAATAAAAACAATGTTAATACCCTGATCTGAATGCCTCTTTTTTGGCCTCTCCCGCGCCTAAATTGCGCCAGAACAAAGTGTCTTATTGAATATGATTGCTATTTGCATTTAAAATCAGGATTCGGTTTTTTAACGTTGATGATTATGACTTCGATGACCCTTGATTTACCTCGCCGCTTTCCCTGGCCGACGCTGCTTTCTGTCGTGATTCACGGTGCTGTCGTGGCGGGTTTGCTCTATACCTCGGTTCATCAGGTTATTGAAATGCCAGCGCCTTCGCAGCCCATTTCAGTGACGATGGTCTCGCCTGCGGATCTTGAGCCGCCGCAGGTTGCACCTCCGCCGCAGCCGGTTGCTGAGCCGGAGCCAGAACCAGAACCTGAGCCGGTTCCGGAGCCACCAAAGGAAGCGCCGGTGGTGATCCATAAGCCAGAACCCAAACCGAAGCCTAAGCCGAAACCAAAACCGGTGAAAAAGGTGGAGGAGCGCCCTAAACGGGAAGAACGTCCGGTTGAACCACGCGCTACGCAGAGGGTAGAAAACACAGCGCCTTCGCGTCCGTTGATGAATAACACGCCCGCGACCGCAAAACCGACGCCAACCGCGCCCGCTGGCCCGCGCGCCGTGAGCCGCAACCAGCCGCAATATCCTCCTCGTGCTCAGGCGTTGCGCATTGAAGGTCGCGTGCGGGTCAAATTTGACGTCACCCCGGACGGGCGTGTTGATAACGTGGAAATCTTGTCTGCTCAGCCTTCAAATATGTTTGAGCGTGAAGTGAAATCGGCGATGCGCAGATGGCGTTATGAGCCAGGCAAACCAGGCAGTGGGTTAATCGTTAATATTGTTTTCCGCCTGAACGGCGGGGCGCAGATGGAATAAGAAAAGCCTCCGCAAGGAGGCTTTTTTATGTCTGACGATCAGGCCTGAGGCAGCTGGCGGGGTTTGCCCTCGCTATCGACTGCCACATAAATAAACAGCGCTTCTGTTGCTTTATAACGCTGTCCAATCGGTTCAGATGAGACCTTTTTCACCCAGACTTCAATGTTAATGGAAATGGAAGTGTTACCGCGCTTGACGCAGCGTGCATAGCAGCAGACCACATCACCCACCGCGACCGGGCGCAGGAAGGTCATCCCATCCACCCGGACGGTCACAACGCGACCATGCGCGATCTCTTTTGCCAGAATTGCGCCGCCCATATCCATTTGCGACATCAGCCAGCCGCCAAAAATATCGCCATTGGCATTCGTGTCCGCAGGCATTGCCAGTGTGCGTAAAACCAGTTCGCCCTGAGGGGCGTCATTTGTTGTCATTGTTTTAAACTCGTAACTGAAGACTTCAGGCGGGATGCTACTATGATTTTTGGCAGGAGAGAATAGACCAGAACGCCTGTTGTGCACGTTCTGGTCGGGGATTCATCAGTGTTTATCATCCTGCGGCATGTGCCGGTAGATATAGACACCGCTTAACAGAGTGAAGATGAGCGTCAGCGCCGTCAGACCAAAGACCTTGAAGTTGACCCAGATATTCTGCGGCAGCCAGAAGGCGATGTAGATATTCGCCAGGCCGCAAAGAATAAAGAACAGCGCCCAGGCGATATTCAGACGGGACCATACTTCCTGTGGCAGCGTCAGCTCTTTACCCAGCATGCGCTGGATCAGTGGCTTTTTCATTACCCACTGGCTGATCAGCAATGCACCGGCAAACAGCGCGTAAATCACGGTGACTTTCCATTTAATGAATTCATCGTTGTGAAAGAACAGCGTAAGCCCACCGAACACGGCCACCAGTGCGAACGTAATCAGAGCCATTTTTTCGACTTTACGATAGCGAACCCAGCTGTAGATCAGCACGATAGCGGTAGCAACGATCAGCGCCATCGTGGCTGCATAAATGTCATACAGCTTATAAAACGCGAAAAACACGACCAGCGGTAAAAAATCAAGAAACTGCTTCATTCTGTGATTCCATCTTCTGTGTGGGGCCGGGTTTTGCGATGCACCCGGCCACAGGATTACTGACGAATTAACATATACAGGCGGAACAGATAAACCAGCAGTATCGCTGAAATCAGGTTACTCAGCGTGTTGGCTACCACCGCACCGACGTTCGGCGTTAAGACTGCAAAGTTTGGGGCAAACAGCAGCAGGAGCGTTTTGGCCAGCAGCCAGCTAATTACGGCCGGTGCCACCAGGCGCATATTGGCCCATGCCAGTTTGATGCTGCTGCGCATGGCGGTAAAGATCCCCATTTTGTCCTGCACCACCATCACCGGCGCGAACGCGAGGACGATAGCCAGCAGCACGCCTGGAACCACAACGAGCATGATCCCCATCTGCACCAGCAGGGTGGTTAAAAAGATGAGGATAAACAGCTTAGGCAATACCGGCGCGCTGGCACCGATCGCCCGTAAGGCGCTGACGCGGTGGCCTGCAGAAACCAGCTGGATCATCAGCAGAACACCGCCCGCGAGAATGGCATTGCCGATCAGTCCAGAGAAAGTCGATGCCGCAGAGGCCCGCAGCAGGATTTGCTGCTGCTCTGGCGTCATGTTTTGCACCAGCTCAAACAACCCCACGCTCCCTGCAAGATGGTCGCCCTGGCTCAGGCTGGCGATCTGTTCGTCACTCGGAGAGAACGCGTGACCCAGCACCACCGTAATAAAGGCGCATAACAACGCGATCAGTAAAAAGGTTACGAACTGATTGCGGAAAAAGTTTCCCGTGTCACGGTAGACAGACTTCGCCGTGATAGACATGCACTCTCCTTGAGTATTGCAGGTGTTAATTAGCCGGCAATTGTACACCGGATAACGCGGTCGTGGCAGCATCAAGGCTTGTATGGAAAAGCATATCTTTGTAAAGCGGCGGTAATCCGAAGCGCGCGCGGGCGCGATTACAGGCTTCGTTGACCTGACCCTCTTCGCCAGACATCGTAAAGTCCCGACACGGGCTGGGGCGATCCTCATAGATGGAGCAGCGGGTCGACACGCCTGGCTCGCCTTGTAACGCCATACAGCGGGCCTGCTTTTGATTCGTACCGCTCATGCAGCGCAGAAAAGGGGATAACGGTTCAGTGAGATGAACCGGAACGGTGCCGCCGCCATCGCTGGCTTCGGCCCAGTAGAAAGAGACTCGAAAATACGCACAACAGGCTCCGCACGTCATGCACGGGTTCATATCACTCATGGCACACCTGCAAAAAAGAACGCATCAAATCACATTGTGAGAGCGCTAAATTATCCAGCCGCCATTCGAAGAGCAAGAGGGGGGAAACAGAAAATTTTGTAACCGGGAAATGCCAAAAATTGACGTAAGAACAACTTTTGGCCTTACGGTGTGTCACCAAAAATTAACCCAGATCAATGAATGTTAAGTTACTGGTTTTAATGTGATCTGTGACAGATCACTTATTACTCATTTGTGAGTATATTCTCATCCGCAGCTAAAACCACAACGATGGAGCGGATATGAAAAAATTAGCGGTGGCAGCCCTTATCTTAAGCAGTCTCTCTGGCGGCGCGTATGCGCATGAAGCAGGTGAATTCTTTATTCGTGCCGGTTCGGCAACGGTACGTCCAACTGAAGGTTCTGATAACGTGCTGGGAATGGGCGGCTTTAACGTAAGCAACAACACCCAGTTAGGTTTAACATTCACGTATATGGCGACGGATAACATTGGCGTTGAGCTTCTGGCAGCAACGCCATTCCGTCATCGCGTAGGTTTAGGCCCAACCGGTGATATCGCCACGGTGCACCATCTGCCGCCAACGTTGATGGCGCAGTGGTACTTTGGTGACTCAAGCAGCAAACTGCGCCCCTATATCGGCGCGGGCGTGAACTACACCACCTTCTTCGATGAGAAATTCAACGATACCGGTAAAGAGGCCGGGCTGACCGATCTCAGCCTGAAAGATTCATGGGGCGTGGCAGGACAGGTGGGGATGGACTATCTCATTAACCGCGACTGGTTAATTAACGCCTCAGTCTGGTATATGGATATCGATACCGATGTCCGCTTCAAGGCAGGCGGACAGCAACAAAGCATCAGTACCCGTCTGGATCCATGGGTATTTATGTTCTCTGCAGGTTATCGTTTCTGATTCTACTTTCCGGGACTGGCCAGAACATGGCCAGTCTTTCTAGCGGCTTACCTCTACGGTTGCCCCTCCATGTTCCAGCGGGCAGAACCCATATCCTGAAATACACGCTCGTCTGTGAAGGGCGGGAAGGTGGCCCGTGTTGCCGCGTCGGCTAAAGCCTGGCAATACGCTTTGTCTCCGCCTTTTATCTCCAGGTTCTGCAATAGCCCGTCGATGGTAAAGTCGAGATGCATGTTGCATCGCTTACCATTCCAGGCGTGTGGATCGGCCAGCGCCGAGTCCAGCGCTTTCTTTATCGCGGCAGCCTGTTGACCATAGATATCCTTATCGGAGACTTTACCGGACTGCTTATAGGAGCACGAGTCGAGAGCGGTTTTCTTCTGACAACCTTCAGGCGCGAGAGGAGCACAGCCCGTTATTACTGTGGCAAGGCATACCAGCATCACTACTTTTTTCATTGTTAAGTCCGTTTATCGAAAATTTTATTGTAAAACGTTTTAAATAAGCCCCGGTATACCGGGGCTTAAGTTTCTCACCAGCCTCGCTAGCGTACAACCAGCACCGGGCATTTTGCATGGCGTACCACAACCGCCGCGTTTGAACCTAAAAGGTAGGTTGTGATATCCGGTCGATGCGACGCAATGATAATGAGGTCAGCGTTGATACTGTCAGCCAGCTTCAGGATCTGATCTTTAGGCGCACCTGAAATGGCGTGTGTCTCCACACGATCGGCAGGTAAATTGAACTGCTTAACCATCTCTTTGAGCTTCGTAAGGGCTTCCTCCTGAATCTCCGCCAGCTTTGGCATTTCAACCGAATACGCCAGCCCAAGCGATGAATAGTAAGGGAAAGAAGGCACTACCGTCAGAAAATGGATTTTACCGTTACCGATTGCTGCGTTTGCCTGAACATAGGGAATCACCTGTTCGGTCAGACGACTTTCAGAGATATCGACAGGGACTAAAATTGAATTAAACATACCTCACCTCCTGTTTGTTTTTTATCCACTTTAAGTGTAGTGCTACCATTTTCAGTGGCGCTGTATTCGCCATCAAAATGGGAGGTGAGGCAGCTTTTTTGACGGGGGGGACGCCCCCGTCACCTGGCGGTTTACTTCTGGATAAGATAGCGAATGGTCGGGCCATCCTGCTGAATATCCAGTACGGTGTAACCGTGGTTTTTGGCATCCAGAGGAATGTTGTTGATGGACTGCGGGCAGTCGCTCACCACTTCCAGAATTTCCCCTTTTTGAAGCTGCGGGAGCGCTTCAAGCGTAGCGACAGCCGGGTAAGGACACGGTTCACCGACCATATCAAGGCGGTAGTCAGGCACAATCTCTTTCATGCTGCATTCTCCTGGGGTTCAGGTTTAACCGTGGCACGGCGGAAGAAACGTTTCTCTTGCGCGACAACCAGTAAAAAAGCGACCAGCAGCAGGGCGTAGGTCACCAGCAGTCCACCGAGTGGGCCAAACGTGCTGAGCAGATTCACCTTGTCCCAGTTCGTGGCCAGCACCGGAGACAAATCGTCCCAGTACCAGGCCAGCAGGGTGGAGCCGATGACGTTCCCCAGACCTACCCACCAGTAATGCACCTGACCTTCAACCGCGCGGTACATCCAGCCGGTTTCACACCCGCCAGCCAGTACAATTCCGAAGCCAAACAGCAGACCGCCAATCACCGCGTTCGGACCAGCCCACATGATTTTCGGCTCAACACCCAGTTGCACATAGCTGAAGATGCCAATGGCGCTTACCGCCATACCCGCAATAATCGCTTTGGCCATCATTGTACGGCCGGTGATCCACATATCGCGAAACGCCGAGGTGAAGCAGATCTGCGCACGTTCTATCAGCAGGCCGAAACCGACACCGAACAGCATGGCCAGGCCCAGCTTAGGCTGGTTGAGCGCCGTACAGAGCGCCCAGGCGACCATGGCGAAAAAGACCAACATGCCGAGACGAAAACGACGACGCGCCTGAGAAGGCTTTTGCGTCAGCGGCGAGGCAGCGCTGACCTTCACCATTTTGACCGGAATGCGGAACAGCGGCAGGAGGGTAAACTTCGCGCCAAAGTAAGAGCCAATCGCCGTGGCGACAGCAAAAAACCAGGCGTGCAGCGAAAACTGTGGAATGCCGGTAAAGAAAGCGGCCAGGTTGCACCCCATCGCCAGACGGGCGCCGAACCCGGCAATCATGCCGCCGACAATCGCCTGCATAACGCGTATCCGGCTTTTAGGCATTCGCAACTTAACGTTGTTAGCCCACAGCGCGGCGGCAAAACACCCCCCGAACATGCCGATAATCATCATACCGTCGATGCGGGTCAGCGGCGTGCCGTCCAGATGAATAAGCTTAAAGTAACCCCACTCCTCGGTATGTACGCCAGCGAGCTGCAGCAGTTGCCCACCCCAGCGGGTGAATTCGCCGGTCACGGCCCAGAAGGTGCCGGTAATGCCGAAATAGTAGGTGGAAAGGATCCCCGCCGCGATGACGGCCGGTACTGGTGACCAGAACTTAACCAGGTAAGTCTGTTTGAAGTATTGCCATGACATGAGTAAGCCTCTGAACTCAGAAGGTTTAAAGCCGAAAAGAGACCAAATCATACGCTTACGGCAAGGTTTGAAAAGCCATTCACGCCGAAAATATCGATGGGATCAATTTTGGCGTAACGCTTAAGTGATAGCGGGAATATAAGAGGAAGACCGTCTGGCTGAGTCGCCAGACGGTGGAAGGATCAGGCTTTACGCGTTGCGGCTTTCATCGCCGTAACAAATGCTTTGAGTTCAGCCAGCATCTGATCGGGTTTGTCCACGTTCTTCTCAATGATTTTGACGATAGCAGAGCCGGAGATCGCGCCTGCCGCTTTTGCGTCAATTGCCGCCGTAACCTGATCCGGGGATGAAATGCCGAATCCCTGCAGCGGAGGTGCTGCGTGGTATTCAGCCAGTTTTTCTACCAGGTGATGCAGCGGCAGCGCGGCTTTGTTTTCAGCACCCGTCACGCCCGCGCGGGAGAGCAGGTAGGTGTAACCACGGCCGTAAGAGGCAATCTGGCGCAGCAGTTCGTCATCGGCGTTTGGCGGGCAGATGAAAATCGGCGCCACGTTATGACGCATAGCCGCCTGGCGGAACGGTGCAGATTCTTCAACCGGGACGTCGGCCACCAGCACGGAGTCAACGCCGACCCGCGCGCACTCGGCATAAAATTCGTCGATTCCGCGGTTAAAGACCAGGTTGGCATACATCAGCAGGCCAATCGGAATGGTCGGGTGCTTCTGACGGATCGCGGCCAGCATCTCAAAACACTGCGTTGGGGTGACGCCCGCGGCAAAGGCACGCAGGGTGGCGTTCTGAATGGTCGGGCCATCCGCCAGCGGGTCAGAGAACGGGATCCCCAGCTCCAGCGCATCGGCACCGGCTTCAATCAGGGCGTCGATAATTTTTAGCGACTGTTCCGGGCCTGGATCGCCCAGGGTTACGAAGGGAACGAACGCGCCTTCCTGGCGGGATTTCAGTTGTGCAAATGCGTTATCGTAGCGTTCCATCAGATTTCCCCTCGTGCTTTCAGAATATCGTGAACGGTGAAGATATCTTTATCACCGCGACCGGAAAGGTTAACGACCAGCAGTTGCTCTTTTTCCGGGTTTTCTTTCATCATTTTCAGCGCATGCGCCAGAGCATGCGAGGACTCCAGTGCCGGGATGATCCCTTCGCTGCGGCACAGCGTCTTAAACGCTTCCAGCGCTTCGTCATCGGTGATGGAGACGTAGTCCGCGCGTCCGGTGCTGTTCAGGAACGCATGCTGTGGCCCGACGGACGGGAAATCCAGACCGGCAGAGATGGAGTACGACTCTTCAATCTGACCTTCATCGGTCTGCATCATCGGCGCTTTCATGCCGAAGTAGATCCCCACGCGGCCATGTTTCAGCGGAGCGCCGTGCTCACCGGTTTCAATCCCGTGACCCGCTGGCTCCACGCCGATCAGGCCAACACGGGTTTCGTCGATAAAATCAGCGAACATCCCGATGGCGTTTGATCCCCCGCCCACGCAGGCAATCACCGCGTCCGGCAGACGGCCTTCTTTTTCAAGGATCTGCGCTTTGGTCTCTTCGCCAATCATGCGCTGGAATTCACGCACGATAGTCGGGAATGGGTGCGGGCCAGCGGCTGTGCCGAGCATGTAGTGCGCGGTTTCATAGCTACCAGACCAGTCGCGCAGCGCTTCGTTACAGGCATCTTTCAGCGTGGCAGAACCACTGTGAACCGGGATCACTTCTGCGCCCATCAGACGCATACGGAATACGTTCGGAGACTGACGCTCAACGTCTTTCGCCCCCATATAGATACGGCATTTCAGGCCAAGCAGGGCGCTTGCCAGTGCTGATGCCACGCCGTGCTGACCCGCGCCGGTTTCGGCGATGATCTCGGTTTTGCCCATACGTTTTGCCAGCAGCGCCTGTCCTAACACCTGGTTGGTTTTATGCGCGCCGCCGTGCAGCAGGTCTTCACGCTTGAGGTACAGCGTGGTTTTGGTGCCGGCAGTCAGGTTACGGCATTTGGTCAGCGCTGTTGGACGGCCCGCGTAGTTTTTCAGCAGGTCGGTAAATTCAGCCTGAAACGCTGGATCTTTCTGTGCGCTCACAAACGCTTCTTCCAGCTGGCGCAGTGCGGGCATCAGGATCTGCGGAACGTACATCCCGCCGAACTCACCAAAATACGGGTTTAGTAATGTCGTCATTTTTTCTTCCTTAATATGCACGCAGAGTTTTAAATACCGAGGCCAGCTTACTGGCATCTTTGATGCCCGGTTGCGACTCTACGCCTGAATTGAAATCGAGGCCCGCGCAGCCGGTTTTGGCTGCTTCCACACAGTTATCCGGGCTAAGTCCACCCGCCAGCAGGACATTGTCCAGCGCTTCGCCGTTCAGCAGTGACCAGTCAAAACGCTGGCCTGTACCGCCCTGGCCGTTATCGAGCACGTATTTATCAACATGATTCAGGTTACGTGCTGGCAGGGTGCTGCCCACGCTCTGCGCTTTCCAGATCTGAACCTGAGGAGCCAGCCCGGCACGCAGGGCATCGATGTATGCCTGATCTTCATCACCGTGCAGTTGTACTGCACTAAGGGATAACGCTTCGGCTTTTGCCGTAACGTCCGCAATATCAGCGTTACGGAAGACGCCCACATAGCTGAGTGGGGCTGCCGCTATCACCTTGCGTGCCTGTTCATCGCTCACCGCACGCGGTGAGGAGCCCACAAAGATCAACCCGCCGTAAATAGCCCCCGCCTCATAGGCGGCCTGGGCATCCTGTTCGCGGGTTAAGCCGCACACTTTGTTTTCACCCAACAGCACGCGACGCACTGCGGCATTGAGATCGTCATGTGCCATCATCGCGGAGCCAATCAGGAAACCGTTGGCGAAGTGGCTCAACTCACGCACCTGGGCGTAGCTGTTGATCCCGGATTCACTGATAACGGTCACGCCAGAGCCCAGACGCGGTGCCAGCTGACGCGTACGATTCAGGTCGATTGACAGATCGCGCAGATCGCGGTTGTTAATCCCGACCACTTTCGCCTGCAGTGCAATGGCACGCTCCAGCTCTTCTTCGTTGCTCACCTCGGTCAGCACGCCCATGTTGAGGCTGTGCGCCACCGCAGCCAGCTGGCGATACTGCTCGTCGTCGAGTACCGAGAGCATCAGCAGGCAGGCGTCAGCCTGGTAAAAACGCGCCAGCCAGATCTGATACGGGTCGATAATAAAGTCTTTGCACAGAATCGGTTGTGGCGCGATGCTGCTGACAACAGGCAGAAAATCGAAGCTGCCCTGGAAATATTTCTCATCCGTCAGCACGGAGATCGCCGACGCATGATGCTTATAAATGCCGGCAATACGCGCCGGATCGAAATCCTCACGGATAACGCCTTTCGACGGGGAGGCTTTTTTGCACTCAAGAATAAATGCGGTGCGCGCGCCCTGCAGGGCATCATAGAAACGACGGCTGCTTGGGACGACGTCGTTCTGAAAACTGGCAAGCGGCTGCTGCGCTTTGCGGGCTTCCACCCAGATGGCCTTATCGGCAACGATTTTCGCTAAAACGGTCTGCATTCTTTACCCTCTTGCCGCAAGTGCGGTAACGCGATCGTAAGCTGCACCAGAGCGCAGTACGTCCAGAACTTTTTGTGCGTTGGCTTTGAGATCCTCTTCGCCGTGCAATCGCATCAGCATGGCGACGTTGGCTGCCACGGCTGCCTCATGGGCGACCTCTCCCTTACCTTGTAATAAGCGCGTGAGAATGTCACGGTTTTCTTCCGGCGTGCCGCCTGCCAGCGCCTCCTGATGATACGGCGTTAAACCAAAGTCGGCGGCTTCCAGCTGATAGCTCAGGATTTCGCCATTGCGCAGTTCCGCAACGAGAGTTGGCGCGTGAAGGGACACTTCATCCATTCCCCCGCTGTGAACCACTGCCGCGCGCTGATAACCGAGCACGCGCAGGGTTTCGGCAATTGGCAGAACCAGTTCCGGGCTGTAAACACCAATCAGCGCCAGCGGCGGGTGCGCCGGGTTGATCAGCGGCCCCAGTACGTTAAACAGCGTGCGTGTTTTGAGTTGCTGACGAACCGGCATCGCATGGCGGAAACCGGTGTGATACTTCGGCGCAAACAGGAAGCAGACGCCCAGATCGTCCAGCGCTTCACGGGAGCGTTCGGCGTTCATATCCAGGTTAATGCCGAAGGCAGCCAGCAAATCGGACGAGCCCGAGCGGCTGGAGACGCTGCGGTTACCGTGTTTCGCCACCTTCAGGCCACACGCCGCGGCCACGAAGGCACTGGCGGTGGAGATATTGATGCTATTGCTGCCATCACCCCCGGTGCCGACGATATCCGCAAACTGATAATCCGGGCGCGGGAAGGGGGCGGCATTTTCCAGCAGGGCCGTGGCGGCACCGGCGATTTCTTGCGGGCTTTCGCCGCGCACTTTCATGCTTACCAGTGCGGCCGCCAACTGTTCAGGTTTCAGCTCACCGCGAACCACGGCAGAGAAGAGCTGGTGGCTCTCCTGCTGGCTCAGGGTCTGCGCCTGATACAGCTTTTCCAGAATCGGTTGCAGCGTGTTGGTCTGCTCCAGTTTCTGCAACGCCCAGTCCAGCGTCTGCTCCAGCAGTCGCGCGCCATGGGTCGTGAGAATCGACTCCGGATGGAACTGCATGCCGCAGACGCGATCCGCATCGTGACGCACGGCCATTACCATCCCTTCAAACGACGCGTTAATGGTCAGCCCGGCCGGGATGTTGCTGCCCACCAGGGAGTGATAGCGCGCAACCGGCAGAGGATTTGGCAGGCCGGCAAACATCGCCTGGCCGTCATGTTCAATGCTGGAGGCTTTGCCGTGCAGGATCTCACCTGCCTGACCCACGTAGCCGCCATAGGCTTCCACAATCGCCTGGTGACCCAGGCAGATACCGATAATCGGCAGTTTACCGCGCATACGGGTCAGCAGCTCCGGCATACAGCCCGCTTCACTGGGGGCACCTGGGCCAGGAGAGAGCATCAGCACCGGGTTTTGCATGGTTGCCAGACGGTCTATCAGCGTCTGTGCCGGAACATGGTTACGATAGATAACGACGTTGTGACCATTCGCACGCAGCTGATCTGCCAGGTTATAGGTAAAAGAGTCGATGTTATCGAGCAGCAGAATGTCAGCCATCAGAAAATCTCCTGTGCGTGATGTGCGGTAGCAATGGCGCGCAATACCGCGCGGGCTTTACTGCGGGTTTCGTCAGCTTCAGACTGCGGAACAGAATCCAGAACAATCCCTGCGCCTGCCTGCACGGTAGCGATACCGTCCTCAACGTAGGCGGAGCGGATCACAATGCAGGTATCCAGATCGCCATGGGCGGTGAAGTAGCCCACTGCACCACCGTAACTGCCGCGACGGCGCCCTTCAGCCGCCGCGATCAGCTGCATGGCGCGGACTTTTGGCGCGCCGCTCAGCGTGCCCATGTTCATACAGGCGCGGTAGGCATGAAGCACGTCGAGGTCGCTGCGCAGTTCGCCCACCACGCGGGATACCAGATGCATAACAAACGAGTAGCGGTCGACCTTGGTTAAGTCCGCCACGTAGCGGCTGCCAGGGGTACAAATGCGCGCCAGGTCGTTACGGGCCAGATCAACCAGCATCAAATGCTCGGAGAGCTCTTTATGGTCGGTACGCATTTCCAGCTCAATGCGGCTGTCGAGATCGCGATCCAGCGAGCCATCGGCTCGACGGCCGCGTGGACGGGTTCCGGCAATCGGGTAGATCTCAATCTGGCGGCTGGTGGCGTCATATTTCAGTGAACTTTCAGGGGATGCGCCAAACAGGGTGAAATCGTTGTCCTGCATAAAGAACATGTACGGGCTTGGGTTGCTCTTTTTCAGCACGTCATAGGCCGCGAGCGGCGACGGGCAGGGCAGAGAGAAACGACGGGAAGGAACAACCTGGAAAATTTCTCCGGCGCGAATCGCTTTTTGCATCTGGCGAACCACGGCACCGTACTGATCGTCGCTCTGATTAACCTCACAAGTCATTTTCTCGACACGATGTACAGGCAGCGCAGGCGGCGCTTCGGTCATTTGTTGCTGCAACTGCTCAATACGCTGCTCAAGGCGTTTTTTCTCTGTCGCGGATGGCGTGAAGAGGCTTGCCTGAATACGGGTGTTTTTTTTCTGGTGGTCGATCACCAGTAAGGTTTCGGCCAGGTAGAAGCAGTAGTCGGGGCAGCGGTTACCCTGTTCAATGTCCGGTAAATCTTCGAACCCGGCCACCAGGTCGTAAGCAAACAGCCCGCCAAAGAACATTGCTTCGCGTTCATCTTCCGGCACGGTGACCAGATTTTGCAGCAGACGGAAGGCATCAAAAACGGAAAGAGAGCACAGGCGTGCGTCTTCGTCCAGCAGCTGGCTCACCGGCGGGAAGTGCAGAACGCGCATTTCAGGATGGTGTTCATTTTCGATACCAGCAGGCAGGCTCGCATCCAGTAACGGCAGCAGAGCCGCACCGTTATCCGATAACGCTTTGATAGTGACAGTGTCACCTAGCGCCGTAATGCGCAGCGCGCTGTCCACCAACAGCAGGCTCTTGAGATCGTCTTTGCTGTCAATATCGGCGGATTCCAGCAACAACGTGGCTGGACGCGCACCGCAGACCTGATGAAACAGCGCGGTTGGGTTGTGGCGATAGGCCGCCTCGCTGGTCAGCAATTCGAGGTGTGGTTTGGCTGTTTGCATTATGTTGTTCTCAGTTATTCTGTTCAAAAAAAAGCCCGCTGATGAGCGGGCGGGTATCTGTTTGCTGTACGCAGACGTGTGACACTGCCCGGGAATCAGGAAGTGCGCCACCAACCGTGCAGAGTGAAATGTGCAGTCATTTTCAGATACCTTTCTCGTGTGAACTTGCGTACTAGTTAACTAGTTCGATGGCGTGTTGTCAACCCTTGATTTCAGAATTTCGTGGCAAGTCGGTATCATGGGCTTTTAAGATGTCTCTAACCTGTGACGGGAAGTGCTTTGAGCGATACCACCTACGCCGTAATTTATGATTTACACAGCCATACCCAGGCCTCCGATGGTCTGCTAACGCCCGAAGCGTTGGTGCATCGTGCCGTTGAAATGCGGGTTGGCACGCTGGCCATAACCGATCACGATACAACCGATGCCATTCCAGCCGCGCGCGCCGAGATTGCCCGCAGTGGTCTGGCACTCAAACTGGTTCCTGGCGTCGAGATATCGACCGTCTGGGAGAATCACGAAATCCATATTGTTGGCCTGAACATTGATATAGACCATCCGGTAATGTGTGCGTTTTTGCAAGAACAAAAAACGCGCCGCAACCAGCGCGCAGAAATGATCGCTGAACGTCTGGAAAAGGCGCATATTCCGGGCGCACTGGAGGGGGCACAAAGGCTGGCAAATGGGGGCGCGGTAACACGCGGTCATTTTGCCCGTTTTCTGGTTGAGGCGGGCAAGGCCACAACGATAGCGGATGTCTTTAAACGCTATCTGGCTCGCGGGAAAACCGGATATGTTCCGCCACAGTGGTGTACAATAAAACAAGCTATTGATGTGATTCATCATTCTGGCGGTAAGGCCGTGCTGGCCCATCCGGGGCGGTATAATCTTTCTGCTAAATGGCTGAAAAGACTGCTGGCGCATTTTGCCGAATGCGGTGGCGAGGCGATGGAAGTCGCCCAGTGTCAGCAGGCGCCCAACGAGCGTTCGCAGCTTGCGACCTACGCCCGCCAGTTTGGTTTGCTGGCGTCGCAAGGCTCAGATTTTCATCAGCCCTGTGCGTGGATAGAACTGGGACGCAAGCTTTGGTTACCCGCAGGCGTTGAGCCTGTCTGGCAGCTCTGGGAACAGCCACAGCAACTTGAAGAGAGGGAAGTATGAGTCAGTTTTTCTATATTCATCCGGATAATCCGCAGCCGCGCCTGATCAATCAGGCCGTGGAGATCGTGCGTAAAGGGGGCGTTATCGTCTACCCGACGGATTCGGGTTATGCGCTGGGCTGTAAGATTGAAGATAAAGCGGCGATGGAGCGTATTTGCCGTATTCGCCAGTTGCCGGACGGTCACAACTTTACCCTGATGTGCCGGGATCTCTCTGAGCTATCGACCTATGCTTATGTCGATAACGTGGCATTTCGTCTGATTAAAAATAACACGCCGGGCAACTACACCTTCATCCTGAAAGGGACGAAAGAAGTTCCGCGCCGTCTGTTACAGGAAAAGCGCAAAACCATCGGGATGCGTGTGCCGTCTAACCCGATTGCCCAGGCCTTGCTGGAAACGCTGGGTGAGCCGATGCTCTCAACCTCGCTGATGCTGCCCGGCAGTGAATTCACCGAGTCCGATCCTGAAGAGATCAAAGACCGTCTGGAAAAGGTGGTTGAGCTGATTATTCATGGCGGTTACCTCGGTCAGCAGCCGACCACGGTTGTCGATTTAACGAAAGATGCACCGGAAGTGATTCGCGAAGGCGTGGGTGATGTTAAGCCTTTCTTGTAAAGGTGTAAGCAGCTATACTACGCGGCCATCAAATCAGGGCATAGCCCTGGTTTGACCTGATTCGACGCCTGTGAAGGCGACACCTGAGGAAGCTCAATGAGCGAGAAGTTACAGAAAGTGCTGGCGCGTGCCGGCCACGGCTCACGCCGTGAAATCGAAGCCATTATTGAAGCCGGACGCGTGAGTGTGGACGGTAAAATCGCCACGCTCGGTGACCGCGTAGAAATCGTGCCGGGGCTTAAAATCCGTATCGACGGTCATCTTATCTCGGTTAAAGAATCTGCTGAGCAGATCTGCCGCGTGCTGGCGTACTACAAGCCGGAAGGTGAACTGTGTACGCGCAACGACCCGGAAGGTCGCCCGACGGTATTTGACCGTCTGCCTAAACTGCGTGGCGCACGCTGGATTGCAGTGGGGCGTCTGGATGTGAACACCTGCGGTCTTCTGCTGTTCACAACGGATGGTGAACTGGCAAACCGTCTGATGCACCCAAGCCGTGAAGTGGAACGCGAATACGCCGTACGCGTGTTCGGCCAGGTTGATGAGAACAAACTGCGCGATCTGTCGCGTGGCGTTCAACTGGAAGACGGTCCTGCAGCGTTCAAAACCATCAAATTTACCGGTGGTGAAGGGATCAACCAGTGGTACAACGTTACCCTGACCGAAGGCCGTAACCGTGAGGTTCGTCGTCTGTGGGAAGCGGTGGGCGTGCAGGTTAGCCGTCTGATCCGTGTCCGTTACGGCGATATTCTGCTGCCAAAAGGTCTGCCACGTGGTGGCTATACCGAACTGGACCTGACGCAGACCAACTACCTGCGTGAACTGGTGGGCCTGGCGCCAGAAACCACTTCCAAAGTGGCGGTGGAGAAAGATCGTCGTCGCATGAAGGCGAACCAGATCCGTCGTGCGGTGAAACGCCACAGCCAGGTGAACAATAATCGCCGCGCTGGCAGCCGTAATAACAACGGTTAAAAATAAAAGCCCGGTTAATTTCACCGGGCTTTTTTATCAATAATCAATGCCGATTTGCGCTTTGATACCGGCATCAAAAGCATGTTTAACCGGACGCAATTCGCTGACGGTATCCGCTAATTCCAGAATATCCCGATGACAGCCGCGGCCTGTGACGATCACCGTCTGATGCGCCGGGCGATTCCTGAGTGCCTCCAGTACGGCGTCCAGCGGCAGATAGTCGTAGGCGACCATATAGGTGATCTCATCCAGTAACACCATGTTCAGGGCCGGGTCTGCCAGCATTCGTTTTGCATGCTCCCAGACCGCGAGGCAGGCCGCGGTGTCGGTTTCCCGGTTTTGGGTATCCCACGTAAAGCCTGTCGCCATCACCTGGAACTCAACCCCGTGCGGCTCAAGTAAATTACGTTCACCGTTGGGCCATTCCCCTTTAATAAACTGAATGACACCCACTTTCTGCCCGTGACCAACGGCGCGCGTGGCGGTACCAAAGGCGGCGGTGGTTTTGCCTTTGCCGTTGCCGGTAAACACGATGATGATCCCGCGTTCATCCTGCGCAGCGGCGACACGGGCATCAACCTGTTCTTTCAGGCGCTGCTGACGTTGCTGGTGACGTTCTTCACTCATTGCGAAATCCCGGGTTTACGGCCTGGCTGGGCATCAAAGGTCATCCCTGTTTTACGGCGGCTGTCATCGCCCATCAGCCAGAGATAGAGCGGCATAATATCTGCCGGGGTTTTAAGCTTCTGCGGATCTTCCGTCGGGAAGGCGCTGGCGCGCATTTTGGTGCGCGTTCCGCCTGGGTTAATGCAGTTCACGCGCAGATGACGGCTCTGATATTCCTCCGCCAGCACCTGCATCATCCCTTCGGTCGCGAATTTTGAGACCGCATACGCCCCCCAGTTTGCGCGGCCTTCGCGCCCTACGCTGGAGGAGGTGAACACCAGCGAACCGGAATCAGATTTGAGTAATAAAGGAAGCAGTGCCTGGGTCAGGAAAAAGGTACCGTTGATATTGACCTGCATGACCTGCTGCCAGATCTCAGGATCCTGTTCATCCATCGGGCGAACCTCCCCAAGCAAGCCGGCATTGTGCAGTACGCCATCCAGCCGTGGGTAGTGGGTGCTGATGCGGTGGGCAAGCTCCTGGCACGTTTCAGGGGTACAGGTGAGCAGATCCAGCGTGTACCAGCGGGCAGGAATGCCACCGGCGGCGTCAATCTCCTGAGCCACTCCTTTGAGTTTTTCTTCGTTACGGCCAATGAGAATTACGCTCGCGCCATAGTCAGCGTAGGTCAGTGCCGCTTCGCGGCCAATGCCATCGCTGGCACCAGTGACCAAAATGATGCGGTTCTGCAGCAGATTTTTTTGCGGTTGATAATGCACGGTGACTCCTCGGCGCACAGTGATGCAAAGACGCCTTATTGTGTGACTTTTCGGCTTTATGCCCGAATTAGCATGAGAATTCAATCAGTCTACAGGACGCATCGCTGTAAAATTAACAATTTGCAAATATTTAAACCAGAATCGGGGGATTCCTGAAGACGGCTCGCAGAGGTAATGTCACGAGCGAGACGCATGAGCAGGGCTGTTGTACACTGCCGTGAAAGATTCGTGGTTAAATCAAGGTGGAACGCGTGGAATTACTTTCTCAATATGGGTTGTTTTTGGCAAAGATCGCGACGGTGGTGATTGCCATTGCGGTAGTGGCCGTTCTGATTGTTAACCTGACGCAGCGCAAACGTCAGCGTGGTGAGTTACGCATTATCCGCCTGAGCGAGCAGTATAAAGAGATGCAGGAAGAGATGTCGCTGGCCCTGCTTGACAGCCATCAACAGAAACTGTGGCACAAAGCGCAGAAGAAAAAGCATAAGCAGGACGCCAAAGCGGCAAAAGCCAAAGCGAAGCTTAACTCGCCGGAGGAAACGTCAACCCCGCGTGTCTATGTGCTCGATTTTAAAGGCAGCATGGATGCCCATGAAGTCTCTTCCCTGCGTGAAGAAGTCACCGCCGTGCTTGCCGTGGCTAAACCGCAGGATCAGGTGGTTGTCCGTCTTGAGAGTCCGGGTGGGGTCGTTCATGGTTATGGGCTGGCGGCTTCGCAGCTACAGCGTCTGCGTGAAAAACAGATCCCGCTGACGGTTGCGGTGGATAAAGTCGCGGCGAGCGGAGGCTATATGATGGCCTGCGTGGCGGATAAAATTGTTGCGGCGCCGTTTTCTATTATTGGCTCCATCGGGGTGGTTGCGCAAATCCCGAACTTTAACCGCTTCCTGAAAAGCAAAGAGATCGACATTGAATTACACACGGCGGGTCAGTACAAACGTACCCTGACGCTGCTGGGGGAGAACACGGAAGAAGGACGTCAGAAATTCCGTGAAGATCTCAATGAAACCCATCACCTCTTTAAAGACTTTGTGCACCGTATGCGCCCGGCGCTTGATATTGACCAGGTGGCAACTGGGGAGCACTGGTACGGTACGCAGGCGCAGGAAAAAGGGCTGGTGGATGAAGTGGGCACCAGTGACGACCTGCTGTTGAATCTGATGGAAGGGCGCGAACTGGTTGGCGTGCGCTTTACCCAGCGTAAGCGACTGCTTGACCGCTTTACGAACAGCGCGGCCGAAAGCGCGGATCGCCTGCTACTCCGCTGGTTGCAACGCGGACAAAAACCGCTGCTGTAAACAAAAACGCGAGGCCAGTGCCTCGCGTTTTGCGTTAATCGACCAGGTGATATTTCTCTGAAAGCGTGTGCGCCAGGTATTTAAACATATTGAACACGGCGGTGCTTTTCAGGGTGGGTAACCCTTGTTCGTCAAGGAAGTATTCGCCGCTGAATACAAGCACGCCGTTACGTTGTTCCACGCCGGTCGCTTCAATGCCCGCCAGGGTGTCTTCATGGTCACGAATCAGCTTATTTGCTTCGATAAGCAGAGAGGCTCGATCAATGGGTTGGGTTGTATTCTGCATAATCCACTCCTTAAACAGTGACAATAGTCTACGCCGGGGGCGCTTTGGGGGCAAATTTTCCCTGTAATGTGAGGGGGTAAGGTGCCGTGACCTGGCTGGCAGGATTTGCTTTTGCATGCTAATAAAGTTGCGTAACGAATTTTATCAGGTAGAGTGTGCGCTTTCGTCATTCTGGCAACAGAATTGCTTGACATTCGACCGGGAATTCGTCACGAATTACATCCGATGTGAGAAAAATACCCGATAACTCAATCACCTGGGCGTTAACGCTATGACGTTCAGTAAGACAAAGGGGTTGATATCCCCTGACGCAGTCGCAATATCAATGGCTCGTCGTCAGTGGAAGGGAAATCAACATGCGGCGTATTCCTGGAAGAATTAAATTAGGTAAAGGTGAATATGGGTAAAGCTCTCGTCATCGTTGAGTCCCCGGCAAAAGCCAAAACGATCAATAAGTATCTGGGTAATGACTACGTGGTTAAGTCCAGCGTCGGTCACATCCGCGATTTGCCGACCAGTGGCTCAGCCAGCAAAAAGAGCGCAGACTCTACCTCCACCAAAGGGGCTAAAAAGCCTAAAAAGGATGAACGTAGCGCGCTTGTCAACCGTATGGGTGTTAACCCATGGCATAACTGGGATGCACACTATGAAGTGCTGCCCGGCAAAGAAAAAGTCGTTAACGAGCTGAAGCAGCTTGCTGAAAAAGCAGACCACATTTATCTCGCAACCGACCTTGACCGCGAAGGGGAAGCCATTGCCTGGCACCTGCGGGAAGTGATCGGGGGTGACGACAAACGCTACAGCCGTGTAGTGTTTAACGAAATTACGAAGAATGCGATTCGCCAGGCGTTTGAGAAGCCGGGTGAACTGAACATCGACCGCGTAAACGCGCAGCAGGCACGCCGTTTTATGGACCGTGTCGTGGGTTACATGGTCTCTCCACTGCTGTGGAAAAAGATTGCCCGCGGTCTGTCCGCAGGGCGTGTGCAGTCCGTTGCTGTGCGTCTGGTTGTTGAACGCGAGCGTGAGATCAAAGCCTTCGTCCCGGAAGAGTTCTGGGAAGTGGATGCCAATGTCACCACGCCGGGTGGAGATGCGCTGCCGCTGCAGGTGAGTCATCAGAATGACAAACCGTTCCGTCCTGAAAACCGTGAGCAGACCATGGCTGCCGTGGCGCTGCTGGAAAAAGCGCGCTACCAGGTTCTGGAGCGTGAAGATAAACCGACCAGCAGCAAACCTGGCGCACCGTTTATTACGTCTACGCTGCAACAGGCTGCGAGCACGCGCCTGGGTTATGGCGTGAAGAAAACCATGATGATGGCCCAGCGTCTGTATGAAGCGGGTTATATCACCTATATGCGTACTGACTCGACAAACCTGAGCCAGGATGCCGTCAACATGGTGCGCGGCTACATCAGTGACAACTTCGGTAAGAAATACCTGCCAGCGAGTGAAAACCAGTACGCCAGCAAGGAGAACTCACAGGAAGCGCACGAAGCCATTCGTCCTTCTGACGTCTCCGTGTTAGCCGAATCGCTGAAAGATATGGAAGCCGATGCCCAGAAGCTGTATCAGCTTATCTGGCGTCAGTTCGTGGCGTGTCAGATGACACCAGCACAGTATGACTCCACCACGCTGACCGTTGGTGCGGGTGATTTCCGCCTGAAAGCGCGTGGCCGTATCCTGCGCTTCGATGGCTGGACTAAAGTGATGCCTGCGCTACGTAAGGGCGATGAAGACAGAACCCTGCCTGCGGTAAACAAAGGGGATGAGCTCTCTCTGGTTGATCTCGTGCCTGCCCAGCACTTCACCAAGCCGCCAGCGCGTTTCAGCGAAGCGTCTCTGGTTAAAGAGCTGGAAAAACGCGGTATTGGCCGTCCTTCCACCTATGCGTCGATTATTTCGACCATTCAGGACCGCGGTTACGTTCGTGTTGAAAACCGTCGTTTCTATGCGGAAAAAATGGGTGAGATCGTCACTGACCGCCTGGAAGCCAACTTCCGCGAACTGATGAACTACGACTTCACCGCGCAAATGGAAGACAGCCTCGATCAGGTTGCCAGCCATCAGGCCGAGTGGAAAAAGGTTCTCGACAGTTTCTTCAGCGACTTTACCAACCAGCTTGAAAAAGCGGAAAAAGATCCTGAAGAGGGCGGCATGCTGCCGAATCAGATGGTCCTGACCAGCATCGACTGCCCAACCTGCGGTCGTAAAATGGGGATCCGTACTGCCACTACCGGCGTTTTCCTCGGCTGTTCTGGCTACGCGCTGCCGCCGAAAGAACGCTGCAAAACCACCATTAACCTGGTACCTGAGAACGAAGTGCTCAACGTGCTGGAAGGTGATGATGCGGAAACCAACGCTCTGCGTGCAAAACGTCGCTGCAAGAAATGCGGCACCGCGATGGACAGCTACCTCATCGATCCAAAACGTAAATTGCACGTCTGCGGTAATAACCCGACCTGCGATGGTTATGAGATCGAAGAGGGTGAGTTCCGCATTAAAGGTTACGACGGTCCTATCGTTGAGTGTGAGAAGTGTGGTTCTGAGATGCACCTGAAAATGGGGCGCTTCGGCAAGTACATGGCGTGCACCAACGACGAGTGTAAGAACACGCGTAAAATCCTGCGTAACGGTGAAGTCGCGCCGCCGAAGGAAGATCCGGTTCCGCTGCCAGAGTTGCCCTGCGAGAAGTCCGACGCTTACTTCGTGCTGCGTGATGGTGCTGCCGGCGTGTTCCTTGCGGCAAACACCTTCCCTAAATCGCGCGAAACCCGCGCGCCACTGGTGGAAGAGTTGTACCGTTTCCGCGACCGCCTGCCTGAGAAACTGCGCTATCTGGCCGATGCGCCACAGCAGGATCCGGAAGGCAATAAAACCGTTGTGCGTTTTAGCCGTAAAACGAAGCAGCAGTATGTTGCGGCGGAGAAAGACGGCAAGGCAACCGGCTGGTCAGCATTCTTTGTGGATGGCAAATGGGTGGAAGGCAAGAAATAATCTTTCCTTACCGTAACTTACCTGTGAAAGGGCCGGACTTCCGGCCCTTTTTTATTACCTTGTTATTATTTTTTGTTCCGTACTATACAGTCAGGCTATAAATGATATAGTGGTTATAGTTAACCCTTTTCTTATTATCAAATCGTCTTAAGCGATTGACCGCATGCGCTAAATTGGATGGTCTGGCATGAAATTACAGCAGCTTCGTTATATTGTTGAGGTGGTAAACCACAACCTTAACGTCTCTTCTACCGCTGAGGGGCTATATACCTCTCAGCCGGGTATCAGCAAGCAGGTCCGCATGCTGGAAGATGAGTTAGGTATTCAGATTTTTGCTCGTAGCGGTAAACACCTCACCCAGGTGACGCCAGCAGGGCAGGAGATTATCCGCATCGCGCGGGAGGTTCTCTCTAAAGTCGACGCAATTAAATCGGTGGCGGGTGAGCATACCTGGCCGGATAAAGGGTCGCTGTATATTGCCACCACCCATACCCAGGCACGCTATGCGCTGCCGGGCGTTATTAAGGGCTTTATTGAGCGCTATCCACGCGTCTCTCTCCATATGCATCAGGGCTCGCCGACGCAAATCGCTGAGGCGGTTTCGAAGGGTAATGCGGACTTTGCTATCGCAACCGAAGCGCTGCATCTGTATGACGATCTGGTTATGCTGCCGTGCTATCACTGGAACCGTTCTATTGTCGTCACGCCCGATCACCCGTTAGCCGGTAAAGGGTCGGTCACTATTGAAGAGCTGGCGCAATACCCCTTAGTGACGTATACCTTCGGCTTTACCGGGCGCTCCGAGCTTGATACTGCATTCAATCGTGCAGGATTAATGCCGCGTATCGTCTTCACCGCAACCGATGCTGACGTAATTAAGACCTACGTGCGGCTTGGACTGGGGGTAGGGGTGATTGCCAGCATGGCGGTTGATCCCGTATCTGACCCTGACCTCGTGCGTCTTGATGCGCATGATATTTTCAGCCATAGCACCACTAAGATTGGTTTCCGTCGCAGTACCTTCCTGCGTAGCTATATGTATGATTTTATTCAGCGCTTTGCCCCACATTTAACGCGCGACGTGGTCGATACGGCCGTGGAATTACGTTCAAATGAAGATATCGAAGAGATGTTTAAAGACATCAAACTTCCGGCAAAATAATCACTCCCGGTATCTTTCCGCCCAGGAAAGATACCGAAATAACCTCTCAAAGCTAAATTAGAATTATCATCATCTGCACTTAACTGCCGTATAATGTCATTAACCATTTATTTAGTGTGGTTATAATGTCGTGAATTGGCGACAAAAGTAGAACTAATTTTTGGCTTCGCAAATATTTCCTTTCAAATATTTATTTCTGGTCAAAAGAATGAATATTTCCCATCAATAGATACGTAAATTCACTGGCTTTTCGGCTAAAGTTTCTTTAGGATTTATCTCAACAGATGATTAATTGTACCAATTGTTTGGTCTCTAAATGATAAGCGATATCGATTGTATGAGGTTAGCAATGCCTTCAGGAAGTGAAGAACCGCAAAGGGATCCTGCGCTCAAGCGTAAAGCCTGGCTGGCGGTCTTTCTCGTCTCCGCCTTGTTTTGGGTGGTGGTTGCTTTCCTGGCCTGGAACTATTGGGGTTGAATATGGCAGTGACGGTACGTACAGAAACAGTTAAACAGATGTGTCAGCTTCGTGACAGGGGCCACAAAGTGCGCAAAGCACCTGCCACTGCCGTACCCGCGTCCTGGAAACTGACGCCGCAACAGCAAGCGTTTATTGATGTGTTCGCAGAAGACGAACCCAAAAAACAATAATTTACTTAATTGCGTAATGATGCAAATAGTCTGAATAAAGGCTCAATGCATTTGTACTCTTTAATAAATACACATCAGCAATATTGAACTGAGGGCAGACCTCGGAACCTTTAATAAATAATGCCTGGTGTCCCTATGATGAATAACATGATGTCTATGAAATACTGGTCATGGCTCGGCGTTTTTTCCGCGTCGATTCTGTTCTGGTCACAGCTTATCTGGCTGGCCCTCCACTAAATCGTAAAACCTCGCTACGGCGGGGTTTTTTTTTCTCCCCCGCACTGGAACATTCCTGGATTTATCATTTCGGGTTGTTATCAAAACGTTACGACATCTTTGTGTTATCTTTAATTACAGCCCTGATGATTGTCAGGACATCTCTGTAATTAAGGAGGAGCTTATGTCGGTAACCCTACGCGAAGCCAGTAAGGACACATTACAGGCAGAAAATAAAACCTGGCACTACTACAGCCTGCCGCTGGCAGCCAGGGCGCTTGGGGACATTTCGCGTTTACCCAAGTCCTTGAAAGTTTTACTGGAAAACCTCTTACGCTGGCAGGATGGTGATTCCGTCACCCTTGAAGATATCCAGGCACTGGCAGGGTGGCTTAAGCATGCCCATGCTGACAGAGAAATTGCCTATCGACCGGCAAGGGTCCTGATGCAGGACTTTACCGGGGTCCCTGCTGTGGTTGACCTTGCGGCAATGCGCGAAGCGGTGAAGCGCCTTGGCGGCGATACCGCTAAAGTAAATCCGCTCTCTCCCGTTGATCTCGTTATCGACCACTCTGTCACCGTGGACCACTTTGGTGACGACGATGCCTTTGGCGAAAACGTACGTCTGGAAATGGAGCGTAACCACGAACGTTACGTCTTTCTGAAGTGGGGGCAGCAGGCCTTTAGCCGCTTTAGCGTCGTTCCGCCCGGTACGGGTATCTGCCACCAGGTGAATCTTGAATACCTGGGCAAAGCGGTCTGGAGTGAATTGCAGGATAAAGAGTGGGTGGCCTATCCGGATACTCTGGTGGGCACCGATTCGCACACCACCATGATTAACGGCCTGGGCGTTCTGGGCTGGGGCGTTGGCGGAATTGAAGCCGAAGCGGCCATGCTTGGCCAGCCGGTATCGATGCTGATCCCTGATGTGGTGGGCTTTAAGCTTACCGGCAAACTGTCGGAAGGCATCACCGCCACCGACCTGGTACTTACCGTTACGCAGATGCTGCGTAAGCATGGTGTGGTGGGTAAATTTGTCGAATTCTACGGTGACGGGCTGGATTCATTACCGCTTGCCGACCGTGCCACCATCGCCAACATGGCGCCGGAGTATGGCGCAACCTGCGGCTTTTTCCCCATCGATACTGTCACGCTGGAATATATGCGCCTGAGTGGCCGTAGCGAAGAGCAGGTGGCGCTGGTTGAAGCGTATACCAAAGCGCAGGGGATGTGGCGTAACCCGGGCGATGAACCGGTATTTACCAGCACACTTGAACTGGATATGGGAACCGTCGAGGCGAGCCTGGCGGGGCCAAAACGTCCACAGGATCGGGTGGCGTTGAGTGACGTACCGAAAGCCTTTGCCGCCAGTAATGAACTGGAAGTTAACACGGCGAAAAAAGACCGCCGCCCAATCGACTATGTCCTGAACGGACATCAGTATCAGCTTCCGGATGGTGCGGTTGTCATTGCAGCCATAACCTCCTGTACAAATACGTCGAACCCCAGCGTGCTGATGGCCGCCGGTCTGCTGGCGAAGAAAGCGGTAGAGCTGGGGCTTAAGCCTCAGCCGTGGGTAAAAGCCTCTCTGGCACCGGGCTCCAAAGTGGTTTCAGATTACCTTGCACAGGCCAGATTAACGCCGTATCTGGATGAGCTGGGCTTTAACCTGGTGGGGTACGGTTGCACCACCTGTATCGGGAACTCGGGTCCGTTACCTGAACCGATTGAGATGGCGATCAAGCAGGGCGATCTCACCGTCGGGGCCGTTCTCTCCGGTAACCGAAACTTTGAAGGCCGTATTCATCCGCTGGTCAAGACCAACTGGCTGGCGTCTCCACCGCTGGTTGTGGCATACGCTCTGGCCGGGAATATGAATATCAACCTGGTCACCGATCCGATTGGCCACGATCGCAAGAATGATCCGGTCTATCTGAAGGATATCTGGCCATCTGCCCGGGAAATTGCATTGGCCGTAGAGAAAGTTTCTACCGAAATGTTCCGCAAAGAGTATGCGGAGGTGTTCGAAGGTACGCCGGAATGGAAGGCCATCGACGTCGTGGGTTCAGATACCTATGACTGGCAGGACGATTCGACCTATATCCGCCTGTCGCCGTTCTTCGATGAGATGCTGGCTGAACCTGCACCGCTGCAGGATATCCACGGCGCGCGCATTCTGGCGATGCTGGGAGACTCCGTCACCACGGACCACATATCGCCGGCGGGAAGCATCAAAGCCGACAGTCCAGCAGGCCGTTACCTGCAGAGCCGGGGTGTGGAGCGCCGGGATTTCAACTCCTATGGCTCACGTCGTGGTAACCATGAAGTGATGATGCGCGGCACGTTTGCCAATATCCGTATCCGCAATGAAATGGTGCCGGGCGTGGAAGGGGGCATGACGCGACATTTGCCGGGGAGGGACGTGATCTCAATTTATGACGCCGCCGTCAAATACCAGCAGGAAGGCACGCCGCTGGCGGTTATCGCCGGGAAAGAGTACGGCTCTGGCTCCAGCCGTGACTGGGCGGCCAAAGGCCCGCGTCTGCTTGGAGTTCGGGTGGTGATTGCCGAATCGTTTGAACGTATCCACCGTTCAAACCTGATAGGGATGGGGATCCTGCCACTCGAATTCCCGCAGGGAGTCACCCGTAAAACGCTGGGCCTCACCGGGGAAGAGCTGATTGACATCAGCGGCCTGCAAAATCTGCAGCCGGGTAAAACGGTGCCGGTGAAATTAACGCGCGCAGACGGTAAAACAGAGGTGCTCGACTGCCGGTGTCGTATCGATACGGCAACAGAACTCACCTATTACCAGAACGACGGCATTCTACATTACGTGATTCGTAAGATGCTGGACTGATGGAGCCAGCCCGGCACGCGATGGCGTTGCCGGGCACTTTGCGATCACTCGCTCAGCAGATGCCCCATTTTGGCGGCTTTGGTATCGAGGTAGTGCGCGTTTTTTGGGTTACGTCCCACAATGAGCGGTACACGCTCAACGATATTGATCCCCGCTTCGGTCAGAATTTCGACTTTTTTCGGGTTGTTAGTCAGCAGGCGTACTTCATCCACGCCCAGCAGCTTAAACATATCCGCACACAGCGTGAAATCGCGCTCATCGGCAGCGAAGCCGAGCTGGTGGTTTGCTTCTACCGTGTCGTACCCCTGGTCCTGCAGCGCGTAGGCGCGGATTTTATTCAGCAGACCAATATTGCGCCCTTCCTGGCGGTGATAAAGCAGCACACCGCGACCCTCTTCGGCAATATGAGAGAGCGCTGCCTCCAGCTGGAAACCGCAATCACAGCGCAGGCTGAACAACGCATCGCCGGTCAGACACTCCGAATGAACGCGAGAAAGTACCGGGGTTTGTCCTGAAATGTCGCCGTACACCAGCGCGACGTGATCCTGTCCGGTCGCCAGTTCTTCAAATCCCACCATCAGGAAATCGCCCCATGGGGTTGGCAGTTTGGCTTCTGCCACACGTTTAAGCTGCATGTGATTCTCCAGAGTAGGCTGACACGTTTCGTGTCTTTCGCCTGTTTTTGCTTTCTGTATCCGTTCATTTTGCCACAAGCTCAGCAGGTTCGCCTAATGGCTGCCATGCTATACGAACGTTAAACGCACGATCCGACATATCCACCCGTCGGATGAATTTCAGTTATGATTGTGACGCTTAGCGAAAAAGGAGAAGACATGCTTTCAATCGCCAGACGAACGGCAGCAGGTGCAGCCATATTGTTGATTATGCCATTAGCCGTTTGGGTATCAGGCTGGATGTGGCAGCCCGGGCACAATACCCTGTGGCTGAAAACGTTATACTGGATAACAGAGACGGTCACCCAGCCATGGGGCATCATTACTCATGTAGTGCTTTGCGCCTGGTTTTTGTGGTGCCTGCGCTTTCGTCTCCGCGCAGCGCTGGTGCTCTTTGCTATCCTCGGTGGGGCGATTCTTGTTGGCCAGGGGGTAAAATCCTGGGTAAAAGGCCATGTGCAGGAGCCGCGACCTTTTGTGGTCTGGCTGGAAAAAACGCATCATGTTCCGGTGAATGAGTTCTACAATTTAAAACGTAAAGATCGCGGTGCGCTGGTGAAAGAACAGCTTGCGGAACAGCAGGATATCCCGACGTTTTTACGTAAACACTGGCAAAAAGAGACCGGCTTTGCGTTTCCATCCGGGCACACCATGTTCGCCGCCAGTTGGGCACTTCTTGCCGTCGGCCTTTTATGGCCGCGGCGTCGTACTGTCACTATCGCCATTTTACTGGTCTGGGCGACGGGGGTGATGGGGAGCCGTCTACTGCTGGGCATGCACTGGCCACGCGATTTAGTGGTGGCGACGCTCATTTCATGGCTGCTTGTTACCCTTGCCACCTGGCTGGCTGAACGACTCTGCGGTCCGTTAACGCCGCCGCCGGAAGAGAAAGAAGAGATCGCCGAAAGGGAGCACAGTGGCGTCTGAAGGTTGATTTTGCGCATTCAGCCCATAAATCCATGACGGGCGCGTCACTTTTTCCGTTTCGCGCCCGTCGCTAAAATGGTAGTTTATAAGGCTGATTGCGGTAAGTTGAACACACTTTATTCGCTTGAACCACATAACGGGAAGTAATGTGAAATATTTACTCATTTTCTTACTGGTATTGGCGATTTTTGTCATTTCAGTCACATTGGGTGCACAAAACGATCAACAGGTGACGTTTAACTATCTGCTGGCGCAGGGCGAGTATCGGGTTTCGAGCCTGCTGGCGGTCTTGTTCGCAGCGGGTTTCGCCATCGGCTGGCTGGTTTGCGGTCTGTTCTGGTTAAAAGTACGTGTTTCGCTTGCGCGCGCTGAACGTAAAATTAAACGCCTCGAACATCAAATTGCGCCTGCGTCCGACATCCCGGAAAGCTCTGGTGTGCCGGTCGTCAAGGAATAATCGAATATGCTGGAGTTGTTGTTTCTGCTTTTGCCTGTAGCCGCTGCCTATGGCTGGTATATGGGCCGCAGAAGTGCGCAACAAACAAAACAGGATGAGGCGAACCGACTCTCCCGCGACTACGTTGCAGGGGTGAACTTCCTCCTGAGCAATCAACAGGATAAAGCGGTCGACCTGTTCCTCGACATGTTAAAAGAGGACACAGGGACCGTTGAAGCACACCTGACCCTGGGCAACCTGTTCCGCTCGCGCGGCGAGGTTGACCGTGCCATTCGTATTCACCAGACTCTCATGGAAAGCGCCTCGTTAACTTACGATCAGCGCCTGCTGGCAGTACAACAGCTGGGCCGCGATTACATGGCGGCGGGGTTGTATGACCGTGCGGAAGACATGTTCTCGCAACTGGTGGATGAAACAGATTTCCGCATAGGTGCGCTGCAGCAGCTGCTGCAGATTTACCAGGCCACCAGCGACTGGCAGAAAGCCATTGATACCGCTGAACGTCTGGTTAAGTTGGGTAAAGACAAACAGCGCGTCGAGATAGCCCATTTCTACTGCGAACTGGCCCTGCAACAGATGGGGAACGACGACATGGACAAAGCCATGGCGTTGCTGAAGAAAGGGGCCGCCGCAGACCGCAACAGCGCGCGTATTTCCATCATGATGGGGCGCGTGTTTATGGCAAGTGGCGACTATGCCAAAGCCGTTGAAAGCCTGCTGCGCGTCATTGATCAGGACAAAGAGCTGGTCAGTGAAACCCTTGAAATGCTGCAGACCTGTTATCAACAGCTGGGTAAACAGGATGAGTGGGTAGCGTTCCTGCGCCGCTGCGTGGAAGAGAACACCGGAGCCACTGCGGAGCTGATGCTTTCCGACGTAGTGGAGCAGCATGAGGGCAGCGACACGGCGCAGGTTTATATTACGCGTCAGCTGCAGCGTCATCCTACCATGCGGGTTTTCCATAAGCTGATGGATTACCACCTGAACGACGCAGAAGAAGGGCGTGCTAAAGAGAGCCTGATGGTGCTGCGTGACATGGTGGGCGAACAGGTGCGTAGCAAGCCGCGCTACCGCTGTCAGAAGTGTGGTTTTACCGCGTATACGCTGTACTGGCACTGTCCTTCGTGCCGGGCCTGGTCAACCATCAAGCCCATTCGCGGTCTCGATGGGCAGTAATTTTTTAAAACACCTCACTTTAGTTACAACATACTTATCGCTTTTTTAATCCCGTTCAGCATCGTGCGGTTTGCCAGCCTGGCAGGGAAAAAAAACGATCCTGTCAATTTGTGGCGCTGGCAGGTAGAATGCACGCCGTTTATCTGTTCCGCGCCGCTGCGCGCCCATAGACGAAAAGGGCTGGTCATGACGTCTGTTACTTCCTCCACATCCCGCGTAGTTACTGATTCTCCTGTTGTTGTTGCTCTTGATTATAATAAACGTGACGCTGCTCTGGCTTTTGTCGACGGTATTGATCCTCGCGACTGTCGCCTTAAAGTGGGCAAAGAGATGTTTACGTTATTTGGACCGCAAATCGTACGCGATCTGCAACAGCGCGGTTTTGACGTTTTCCTCGACCTCAAATTTCATGATATTCCAAACACCACGGCGCATGCCGTTGCCGCGGCTGCCGAGTTGGGTGTATGGATGGTTAACGTGCATGCATCGGGTGGGGCGAGAATGATGACAGCCGCGCGTGAAGCGCTTCTGCCGTTTGGTAGCGACGCCCCCTTGTTGATTGCGGTAACGGTGCTGACCAGCATGGACGAAAATGACCTGCGTGACCTCGGTGTGACGTTGTCACCGGCTGAACATGCAGAACGTCTTGCGCGGCTGACGCAGAATTGCGGCCTGGACGGTGTAGTCTGTTCCGCGCAGGAAGCGGTGCGTTTCAAAACGGAGCTGGGCCAGAATTTCAAACTGGTCACGCCGGGTATCCGCCCAGCGGGCAGCGAGGCTGGCGATCAACGCCGTATTATGACCCCTGAGCAGGCGCTGGCGGCAGGCGTGGATTACATGGTCATCGGCCGTCCGGTGACACAATCTGCTAATCCGGCAGAGACGCTTAAGGCTATCAACGCATCACTGAAAAAGGGGGCGTAATGACCGACTCAAACAGCCGTCTGGTCTATTCAACCGAAACCGGGCGCATTGATGAACCGAAAGCGAAAGCAGAGCGCCCGAAGGGCGACGGTATTGTCCGTATCCAGCGCCAGACCAGCGGGCGTAAAGGTAAGGGTGTTTGCCTTATCACGGGTATCGATCTGGATGATGCAGAACTGGCGAAACTGGCGGCTGAACTGAAAAAGAAATGTGGCTGCGGCGGTGCCGTCAAAGACGGGATAATCGAAATCCAGGGTGATAAACGCGATGTCATTAAATCGCATCTCGAAGCCAAAGGGATGAAAGTAAAACTGGCGGGCGGCTAAAATAAATGAGCCACGGTATTTACCGTGGCTCTTGTTTTATACGTGCGTAAGTCAGACCTGAAATGCGATAAATATCGCTATGCCCATCAGGGCGTATAATAATTATTTGCCGACCTGGTGACCGATAATACCACCAACAGCAGCACCACCTAATGTACCCAGCGTACTACCGTCTGTTAATACTGCACCACCCAGTGCACCAGCACCGGCACCAATAGCGGTGTTACGGTCACGTTTAGACCAGTTAGAGCATGCGCTCAGGGACATTGCTACAGTGATTGCCAGAACAGCGGCGGCTAATTTTTTGCTGGTTAAGGTCATAATACTTTCTCCTGAATTATCGATTCACGGAAAGATGCACGCTTTAAGTATAGACTAAACGAATACTTAAATTCTGTTCTCCGTGAAAGCTGGTCGCGCAGGTGTTACGTCATCACGCAGGTGATAGTCACTTCCTGTTATATCGCTAACATTAATTTTACGTCTTCAGGGTCAGTTAAACAGGTAAAAACTCTTAAAGGGGGGTTAGGATTCCTCTCAGAGAGAGGTTAAGAGGCGCCTGAAATTCAGGCGCTCGCGGTATCAGGCGGGTTTTTTAATAATGTCGACGATAAGTCCGTCTTCCTGGAGTTTATTCCGATGCGATTCGCTCAGACGGTCATCAGTAATTACGCGGCTGAACCGGGATATTGGCCCCATCGTATAAGGATGGACCGCGCCAAATTTTGAACTGTCGGTCAGCACGATTGCCTCACACTCTTTTTCCAGTACCGCGTTCACAACGTCTGAACGCATCATATCCCTGCCGGTAAAGCCGGTTTCAGGCTGCCAGCCGTCAATACCGATGAAGGCCTTGCTGAAATGCACCTGCTGAACGTACTGACGCGTCAGCGGGCCGACCATACTCTCACTTTTTTTCTGATAGATACCGCCCAGCAGGATGACCTCGCAGCGTGTCTCCTTCAACAAGTGAGCGATATAGCTACTGACGGTAATGATGGTGATGTCTTTTTGCTCGGCCAGGGTGCGGGCCAGCAGGGCGTTGCTACTGCCGTTCTCAATAAAGACCGTTTCGCCATTGTTCACTAAGGACGCGGCAAACTCAGCCAGCTCACGTTTGAGGGCATAGTTATTCATCATGCGGGTTTCTACGTCCTCGCTGTCCAGCGGGACCGCATACCCATGCGCACGACGCAGGTAGCTCTGTTTTTCGAGTAGATTCAGATCCTGACGGATGGTGACTTCAGAAACGCCTGTCGTTTTAGCGAGATCGACGACGCTCACGCGCCCCTGATCGATGACCATCTGCAAAATGATTTGTTGTCGGGAATTCATAGCATCCATTTAATAAAGCGAAACGAGGGCGGATAGGGCGTGGTTAAACTTCCCACGGGGCTTTTGGCTGTCTGTTTTCTGACGCGGTTTCGGCGCCAGTCTGAGCCAGAAGTTCAGACTTCAGGATCTCAAGGTTACGGATCGCAGAGTGATAATCGCCCGCCACCAGTATATCCAACACGGTATCAATTCGTTGGGCTACGGCCTGCGCATCAATGTTAGACATAATCTCATCCTGGGTACGAAAAGTTAATATTTTCAATGATGCAGAAAATAGATTCAAAAGAGAAGGGAAAAAATGCAATAACTAAATTACATAAATGAAAGTAATAAATTTATTCCCCCGCATGCAGCGTGATGAATGAGTGGATTAGTCTAAAACTGCGCGCAAGGCGCTTTTTTATATGAGGAATTAGACTATGACAGTTATCAATCAGGCTACCTGCACACTGTTTACCGATACTGAACGTTTCACTCAGTTGTCCGGGTATTATGAGGAGGAGCGCCGCACAGTCTGGATGATGTTGCGGGCGCAGCCACGACCTTGCTTCAACCATGCGTTAATCGAAGAGATCATGAACCTCTCCTGGCTCGTTCGCCAGTCCGGGTTTGCGGTCGATTTTTGGGTTACCGGTTCGCTGGTGCCCGAGATGTACAATGCGGGAGGTGATTTACAGTTCTTTGTCGAATGTATCCAAAACGGACGCCGCGAAGCGTTAAGAGCCTATGCCCGTGCCTGCGTGGACTGCGTTCATGCGGCGTCACGGGGGTTTGATACGGGGGCTATTACCCTGGCGATGGTCGAAGGCAGTGCGTTAGGGGGCGGATTCGAAGCCGCGCTGGCGCACCACTTTGTGCTGTCCCAGCGCGATGCCCGCTTAGGCTTCCCTGAGATCGCCTTCAACCTTTTCCCCGGCATGGGGGGGTACTCGCTGGTTGCTCGCCGCTCAGGCATGAAGCTGGCGGAGGAGCTCATCTACAAAGGGGAGTCTCATACGGCAGAATGGTATGAACAGCATGGGTTAGTGGATGTCCTGTTCGAACCTGGGCAAAGTTACGTCTCCGTCAGAACGTTCATTGACACGCTGCGGCCGAAGATGAACGGCGTAAAGGCGATGTTACGCGCCCGTACCCGCGTGCTGCAGCTGCCTCGCAGCGAGCTGATGGATATCACGGAAGATTGGGTTGACGCTGCGTTCTGCCTTGAACCAAAAGATATCGCCTATATGGAGCGTCTGGTCATGCTGCAAAACCGCCACCAGGCGGCGGGTTTACGCAAAGCCAGTTAGTGCTGTTTACGCGCCTGATATCGCTTTAGCCATCGCTCGAATGCGGCAGCGGGCATGGGCTTAGCAAAGAGAAAACCCTGCCGTTCGTTGACGCCGTTCTTAGTCAGAAAGGCGTCTTCTTTTGCGTTCTCCACACCTTCGGCAATGACCTGCAAATTAAGCGCCTGTGCCACCGCGACGATGGCCCGCACCAGCGACTGGGAAATAGACTGTTTATGAATGTCCCGGACAAATGACTGATCGAGTTTTATCGCATCGATGGGGAAGCGTGCCAGCTGTGACAAAGACGAGTAGCCGGTACCAAAATCGTCCAGATGGATTTGCGCACCAAGCTGGCTGAACTGCTGGATCACCGACAGCGCCAGCTCTTCGTTTTCAATGAGGCAGCTTTCCGTTAACTCAACGTCGATAGGGCAGTATTCAAAATCCAGATCCTTCAGGGCCTGTTTTAAGTCGCTGAAAATGGTTTGATCTGCCAACTGACGGGCCGAGACGTTCACCGCCACGCGCAGGTTAATGCCTTTGTCGCGCCATTTCGCCACCTGGCGAACCACATCAAGCATGACCCAGCGGCCAAGCGGCACAATCAGCCCTGACTCCTCAGCATACGAGATAAACTCCAGCGGAGGAATTAACCCGCGTTCTGGTGATTGCCAGCGCACCAGCGCTTCAAGGCTTCTGACTTCACCGCGCCAGGTGACTTTAGGCTGGTAGTGGATCAGCAGTTGATCGTTATCCAGCGCTTTGCGCAGGTTGGTATCCAGCCAGAGATACTCAAACACGCGCTGGTTCATTTCCGGCGAGAAGACGCAGAACTTACCCCGACCGTTCTCTTTTGCGGTGTACATGGCGGTATCGGCATTGCGGATGACGCTTTCCCGATCGTTACCGTGCTGCGGGGCGAGGGCGATACCTAACGAGCAACCGGTGTAAATTTCAATCAAACCAATTCTGAACGGCTGGCGCAGACGGGTCAGAATGCGTGATGCCATCGCTTCCAGAGAACCCTGAGAGGTATTGGTGGCCATGACAATAAATTCATCGCCGCCGAGTCGCGCCAGCACCTGGCCTTCTTCCAGACAGCTCAGAATGGCCAGCGCGACCGCCTGTAATAACTGATCGCCAAACATGTGCCCGTAGGCGTCGTTCACCTTTTTGAAGTTATCGAGATCGAGATACACCACGCCAACCTGCGTCTCAACGCGGCTGTCGATGGCATCTGAAATCAGTTCGTGGATCGCGTTGCGGTTCGGCAACCCGGTGATGGTGTCGGTATTGGCCAGCACCCGCAGGCGCTCCTGGGCGCGGCGCTCCTCCGTAATATCGGTGCCGGAACAGATAAGAAAAATTTCATTTTTACCGCTGCCGCTGTGGACAAATTTGTTTCTGAACAGAAACAACCGTTGTCCTTTTCGCGTTTTGATCCAGCGCTCGACTTCGTAAGAGCTGCCGTTGCGAAAGAAGCCGGTGATGTTGCGCTTAGAGGCTGCCGCTTCACTGCGGCTCATAAACAGCTTAAACACGTTCTGGCCGATAACTTCTTGTTCTTTCAGGCCGGTGTACTCCTCGCTCAGGCGGTTAAACCGCTGAATATTGCCGTTCTGATCGAGGATTACGATAACGGAGTTGGCTTCCGAAACCACTTGTTCCGCAAAGGACAGCCCCTGAGCAAGGTCCCGGGCTACGGAAGGCGTATCGTTCCACGCAGAAGCTGTTCCGGCCCACTCATTACGGGTTATTTTGCGTCCGACAAGGTGAACAGGAACATCTTCGCCGTACAACGAGAGCGTCATAGAGATACTGGACGTAATAACGGTTAACTGGCGAATAAGTTCGGCCTGTTCATCATCCAGCGCCACCACCTGAGTGACATCGGCATTTTCGCTGGTAGAAAGGTGCAGAGCATTGCTGTCTGCTGTCAGTCGCCACCAGGGGCTGTGAGTTCCCATGTAACGAAACAGCAAATTCTGCTCCAGATCGTCCATCATGTTTTCTCCTGCAGCTACCTGTTAGCGCACAATTTATTCCGTTGCAATCGGCTTTTTCGAGGTGAGACCATGGCCAGACCGATGTGAACTTATTGTTTTTTCCCGGGTTTCTTATAACCGTCATTCCGCAGCTAATTCCAGAATTTAAATAGCGTGATCTGGCGATCAGTTT
>NZ_JACASJ010000270.1:0-1160 GCF_013391025.1 Enterobacter sp. SECR19-1250
CTCCGGATGAATATGATGATCTCATATCAGGAACTTGTTCGCACCTTCCCTAACCCAAACTCAGGATTGGGAGCAGTATGCCTGGAAAGGATATGTCACATTTAGAAAAATAGGGATTGGAAATAAAATCTTTGATTCCATTGATGCAATGCACGAAGATTATATCAATTTTGCGAAAGCATATATCAGATATCAACACTCATTGAAACCATTGAAAAATTATGGGGTTATTATGATGGCCTTGCGATGTCTCGAACAGGCCCTTTTGCAGGTTCAGAACACTGGTCTCATTTATAATGTTACAGCCGTTGTTTTCGATGAGGCAATGCAGATCGGGAGTAAATATTTTGAAGGTAACGTTTTAGCTAAATGTGGAATACAGCTTGAAAAAATATCAAAGTTTCTGTGTGAACATAATCTTGTGAAGTCAGGATATATCTCATGGAAAAACCATGTAAAACAGAAAGTCAAAAACAATTATCTTCCTGAGATTGAGGATTATCACCGAAGCGATAAGTTACCAGATGAAGAAGCATTGCTCGCTATTGCTGATATTTTTTCTCAAAATGATGAGTTACTGAGTCCAAGGGATAAGTTCACCAGTTCAGTATTTGCACTTCTACTTTGTTGTCCGAGCAGAATTTCTGAAATTTTAGCCTTACCTGCTGATTGTGAGATTACACAAATAGATGGCAAGGGTATCGAAAGATATGGTTTGAGATTTTATTCGGTAAAAGGGTATGGCCCTAATATCAAATGGATTCCACGGGTTATGATACCAGTTGCAAAGAAAGCGATTAGAAGATTACTTTCCTTATCACAAAATGCAAGAGCACTTGCTCACTGGTGCGAAAAGTACCCGGATAAATTTTACCGACATGAGCTTTGCCCAACAGTTGATGAAAAAGCTAAATTGACCGTTGTACAAGTTTGCCATGCACTGGGGTATAATTTATTTGATCATAAATCATGTGTTTTAAAAATTAAAAGAACGAGTTTGGATGGTGGGAAAAGTTTCTTAAACCACAATGATTACAACTATTCATTGAGTAATTTGTGGGAAATTATTAGTTCTAATTTTAGCAGAGATTTTCCATGGTATGATACCGTCATTCCGCAGCTAATTCCAGAATTTAAATAGCGTGATCTGGCGATCAGTT
>NZ_JACASJ010000271.1:0-1160 GCF_013391025.1 Enterobacter sp. SECR19-1250
GCTCCGGATGAATATGATGATCTCATATCAGGAACTTGTTCGCACCTTCCCTAAGATTGATTCATCGATTCACAGCATGAATCAAATTAAAGAAACAGTCCTCTTCTGGTTTTTTTAATTTCAAAAAGAATACCAACACATTTTACGGCAACGTAACGCCTTGCCGGACAATTTTCTTATTTAAATATCTTAATTGGGTATAATAATGTTAAGCATTTTTGGTAAAAAAACACGTCCCCATCATGAAATGGAAGCCATTATTTCTGCAACGGCCGGGTATGAAGAAAAAACGTTAAGAAAATGGCAAAAAATATCAACCTGCAACTCCGATAATATTCACATTATCGTCAGCGGAGAAGTCGAATTCCGCCGCAGTTCTGATGACTTATGTATGTTTACGCTACAGGGACAATGTATCTTTGGTCTCTCCGCTATTTTCTACAATTCTACGCATATGCAGGGCGTGGTGCGCAGTAATACCGTGGTTCGTACCATACATAAGGACGAATCCAGCAGTTAATGACTCAGCACGGGCTGTGGCCTGAACTGACTAAAGTGCTGGCATGGTATATCTGTTTGCTCAGCAAGCGTGATGATGTTTTGGTTGCCCGCAGCGCGTACTCCGTCGTCCGTGAATTCCTGATAGAAATTAACGAACTGATTGTTGACCACCAGCGAGATATTAATATTTATGATTATATTCAGGAATACACCAACCTGGCACGCAGCACCATTATTAAAATCCTCTCAGACCTGAAAAAAGGTCAATATATTGTGGTCGAAAAAGGGCGGCTGATTAGCCTGACCACCCTGCCGGAAAAATATTAATCCCCTCCCGCGTCTCCTTTTATCACCGAAGGAGACGCATTTTGCGTTTCGTCAACCGGTGGTGCGGGCATTTTTCCCTTCGCCATATCATCCTGCTGCTGTTTTAGCGCCTGCATAAATAACGTTTTTAATGAATTGTCTTCATCCGGCTGTGTTGCCTGCGCGTGTTTCATGGCCTGTTCGTGCGCTTCGGTGCCGGGTAAGGTATCGCGCGAGGTATCATGCGTGACGGGGCTGTCCGGCAATGCGCCATCAGGTGCCTGCTGCCAGTCATTTTCGTGGCTTTGTTGAATAAATCAGATTTCGGGTAAGTCTCCCCCGTAGCGGGTTGT
>NZ_JACASJ010000272.1:0-1146 GCF_013391025.1 Enterobacter sp. SECR19-1250
AAGGCCTTTGAATAAGACAAAAGGCTGCCTCATCGCTAACTTTGCAACAGTGCCCTATAAGCCACGCACCGAACTTCATGCTTCAGGTGGAATCAGGGTTTCCACCCTTGGCGAAACTTTCCTCGACATGCTTCGTGAACCGGATCTCTGCGGAGGATATATGCATGTCCAGGATGTGTTTAAAGAATATGCAGCGGAGCATCTGCCAGTAATTGTTAAAGCCGTAGACAAAACTGGTACGGGTATTGATAAAGCCCGTACCGGTTATTTGCTCGAAGAGGTTTGCGGCCTGACACACCGGACGATTGACAGCTGGAAAGCAGGCGTTCAGCGAGGTGGGAGCAGAAAGTTAGTCGCTTCAAACCCTTACAAAAATGTCTATTCCGAAGTATGGTGTATTTCAATTAACAACTGAGTCAGACATCTGCCATGGAATATTCTATTGAGGACTGGATAGCCGCAGCTCCAGTAGACCGTGTAACCTTTCGTCAGGCGGTCCACATTATTTTGCAGGCTATCGCGTCAAGTGACTATCTGCAGCCACGGATGATCATGAAAGGTGGCATGTTAATGGGCCTGCGGTACCAGAGCTCTCGGTTTACTGAAGACATCGACTTTTCCACAAGCCTTCGTTATGCCGATATTGATGAAGCCAAATTCCGTGAAGAACTGACGGAATCGCTACAAATTGCCTCTGATGAGTTACCTTACCAAGTGCTGTGTGCTGTACAGAGCATTACGATACAGCCTAAAGACGTGGAGAACGCCACCTTTCCGTCATTTAAACTGAAAATTGGGTATGCGCGCCGTAATAATGAAGGTGAGATGAACCGCCTCAGAAATGGTCAGTCGCCTAATACCGTTAAAATTGATTACAGCTTTAATGAACACAGTTTCGAAATGGATCACATCAGCCTGACAAATGAAGAAGAGTTGCAGGCATACAGTTTTACTGACCTTGTAGCGGAAAAAATCCGTTCGGTTATCCAGCAGGTGGAGCGCAACCGGTCACGCCGTCAGGATATCTATGATCTGAATTTACTGATGGATATTGTGACGCCGGACAAGAAAGAATGCTACACCATCTTGACGGCACTGTTGCAAAGTTAGCGATGAGGCAGCCTTTTGTCTTATTCAAAGGCCTTA
>NZ_JACASJ010000273.1:0-1135 GCF_013391025.1 Enterobacter sp. SECR19-1250
CGGTGGAGCTGCATGACAAAGTCGTCGGGCATTATCTGAACATAAAACACTATCAGTAAGTTGGAGTCATTACCAGAATTTTTTGTTGAACTTCTTAGGGTTGAAATCCTCACCGATTTTATTGAAGAATTCTTTATCAATAATGCCGGGACTCTCTGCTTTTTCACTTTTCTGCGCTTCAGGCTCAGACGGTTGTGTATTGTGCAATACACTTTCCGCTGCACCCTTCGCGCTACTCTTATCATGTGTATTGTGCAATACATTTTTTCGGTTTTGCCGCGTTCTATACAGTGCCATCTCAAGCCCTTTGGCTGTTACCGAAAAGCTGTATTCGCTGTCGAGGATTTCAGCAATTTCATGCCGCGTTAGCCCTCTGTCCAGCCAGTTCTCGATTTCATTTAGGCGCAATCTGACAGCAGCCGATAAGTTGCGGGGTTTCAGATCTGCTGGTTTATTCATAACCCCCTCCGTTGTATTAAAATGACTCTACAACACTCGTAAGAAGGGGTCAATCGAGTTTTGTAGTTTATCTGTAGTTTTCTTGTAGTCTCTTTGTAGTCCGCCACGATTTTTGTAGTTTCTTTGTAGTTTTATTGTAGTCTATTTGTAGTCTGCCAACACTAAGGCAAAACGTTTTTTGTAGTTTATCTGTAGTTTTTGGTTGCTCAGATGGTCATGCAAGCATGACCATCAAAGAATAGGACGCTTTTTAGCCAAATGACCCTTAACCTACGGAGATCGCCCTACCAAAAAAAGATGATTTTTTATCCCTTAACCTGCTATACACCTAACGCAGCGTGATAAATCACGCTATACCACTGATTTAAAAGAAAAAAACCAAATTTAGCCATGCTGCGGTATTACCCAGGTATTACAAATCCAATCTAACTTACTGATTTAAAGAATTTTTTATTTATTACTTTGGTAATACTATGATTTCACCGTATTAGACACCCTTTTTTCGTTTAAAAAATGCACAAAGTGAGGACTGAATGCCAACAATAACCGCAAAAGTATCAGATGAACTTTTGGCCTATATAGACCTGGTTTCAGGTGGTAATCGGCTTTGTTGAATAAATCAGATTTCGTGCGAACGACCCTGTAGCTGGCTGGATTTTCAGGCAATACGCACGCT
>NZ_JACASJ010000274.1:0-1134 GCF_013391025.1 Enterobacter sp. SECR19-1250
CGAGGGCTTTACTAAGCTTGCCCCTTCCGCCGTTGTCATAATCGGTTATGGCATCGCATTTTATTTTCTTTCTCTGGTTCTGAAATCCATCCCTGTCGGTGTTGCTTATGCAGTCTGGTCGGGACTCGGCGTCGTCATAATTACAGCCATTGCCTGGTTGCTTCATGGGCAAAAGCTTGATGCGTGGGGCTTTGTAGGTATGGGGCTCATAATTGCTGCCTTTTTGCTCGCCCGATCCCCATCGTGGAAGTCGCTGCGGAGGCCGACGCCATGGTGACGGTGTTCGGCATTCTGAATCTCACCGAGGACTCCTTCTTCGATGAGAGCCGGCGGCTAGACCCCGCCGGCGCTGTCACCGCGGCGATCGAAATGCTGCGAGTCGGATCAGACGTCGTGGATGTCGGACCGGCCGCCAGCCATCCGGACGCGAGGCCTGTATCGCCGGCCGATGAGATCAGACGTATTGCGCCGCTCTTAGACGCCCTGTCCGATCAGATGCACCGTGTTTCAATCGACAGCTTCCAACCGGAAACCCAGCGCTATGCGCTCAAGCGCGGCGTGGGCTACCTGAACGATATCCAAGGATTTCCTGACCCTGCGCTCTATCCCGATATTGCTGAGGCGGACTGCAGGCTGGTGGTTATGCACTCAGCGCAGCGGGATGGCATCGCCACCCGCACCGGTCACCTTCGACCCGAAGACGCGCTCGACGAGATTGTGCGGTTCTTCGAGGCGCGGGTTTCCGCCTTGCGACGGAGCGGGGTCGCTGCCGACCGGCTCATCCTCGATCCGGGGATGGGATTTTTCTTGAGCCCCGCACCGGAAACATCGCTGCACGTGCTGTCGAACCTTCAAAAGCTGAAGTCGGCGTTGGGGCTTCCGCTATTGGTCTCGGTGTCGCGGAAATCCTTCTTGGGCGCCACCGTTGGCCTTCCTGTAAAGGATCTGGGTCCAGCGAGCCTTGCGGCGGAACTTCACGCGATCGGCAATGGCGCTGACTACGTCCGCACCCACGCGCCTGGAGATCTGCGAAGCGCAATCACCTTCTCGGAAACCCTCGCGAAATTTCGCAGTCGCGACGCCAGAGACCGAGGGTTAGATCATGCCTAGCATTCACCTTCCGGCCGCCCGCTA
>NZ_JACASJ010000275.1:0-1113 GCF_013391025.1 Enterobacter sp. SECR19-1250
ACACAACCCGCTACGGGGGAGACTTACCCGAAATCTGATTTATTCAACAAAGCCAAGGAACTCTTTAAATTCATTAGAAATAATTATGCAAGATTTATATTCACTACATCTTGCCATACTAAAATCTTCAACAACCTTTTCTTTGAAGACTATTTTACTAAACTTCCTTGGACCATTAGGTAAATAACTTAATATAGGTTGGCTTTCTGAAGCTTCCATATCGATGCATGAAACCTCTCTTAGTATATTAATTATTTTATACCCTTGATGTTGGGTTTCATTTACAGATACAGTTGCGTCAATAAGTTGAACATCAGTCCGAAAAACATCGTAACAAGAAATTAGTGCTGCTAGTCTGGATGATATGAATATAGGCCCATCACTATAATAAAAATCATATGCAAGCAATACCTTCTCACTCACCTTAGATTTTAATGAAAAAAAATGCCCCTCGTAAGTTTCAATTGATTTACATTGAGAAAAAGTAGTTCCAGATATGTCAGGGTGCTGGTATTCAAACCAATAACTATCGGGATAATCAGAAGCAATTCTTAACCAATACATATTTAACACCCTGTATTTCAAAATATATTTATGAAGCCATATTAATTTAATTGAATTTCTTTAATTCTAACTGTATACCTTTTGTACTCATTTTACTAAACGGGGTGAGTACGATATACCCCGCGACTTTATCTAAAGATAATTAACCTCACATTTTGCAATAATATCAAAAACGTGGTCGTATGTGCTTAGCACTACTCTTTGCAGATCATCTTCTCTTTCAGTTTAGATTAAATCAAAGCTCGACTTTAAATTCCCATCATAAGGATAATCATCTATTTTATATACAGGCATCATTTCGACGTTACTGAATAAAAACTCAATACGAACATCAGGAGCATCTTTTATACTTGGCTTACAAAAAGATAAACTTAAAGAAGCATTTACCAAAAAAATAAAGAGGTAAAGTTTTAGCTCGGTGCTAGATACTATTAAAGCGTCACGACCGTAAATCATATCATATTTTGTTTCTATTGACTTTATATTCATATCAACAACCGACATTCCGCAGCTAATTTAGGAATAAACTACCTCATAGAGTCTACCGAG
>NZ_JACASJ010000276.1:0-1109 GCF_013391025.1 Enterobacter sp. SECR19-1250
ACTGATCGCCAGATCACGCTATTTAAATTCTGGAATTAGCTGCGGAATGACGGCTTCTATCAGCCACAAAGCCCGGTGGATTGACACTCGCTATGACACAGAGCTTTTACCTGCCCTGGATGAGGCGCTTAAAGCTCCCGGAAAGAAATTAATTTTCCTGCATATTAACGGTAGCCATGAAATGGCATGCGATCGGTTTCCTGCATCTGCAAAGATTCTGAATACCAGAAACCAATATGAAGATTGCTATAATAACGCGATTTTATTTACCGACTTTTTCATTGGTGAAGTGGCTAAACGTCTACAGGCCAGTGCATCCTCTCTGCTCTATTTATCTGACCATGGGCTGGAAAAAAACCCGCAACTGAATTCGATATATATGCATGGCTCACGTAATCCAAGCAAAGAGGCTTACCAGGTTCCCCTGTTTATCTGGTACAGCCAGCAAGCCCTGAATGCCCAAAAAAAAGCGGTAGGTTGGGTACATGAACCGTGGCCAACTGCAAGCAATTATGAATTAATGTTAACGTGGCTTGGGATCACAACAGGTGTTGATCACTGCAACTCGGTGCTTGAAGCGTGCTATCAGTCACCCACGCTTATCCCGGTGATCGATGGCGGTCGCCACATCTACAACTACGATCAGCTTCGCGATACCTTCAGTTCACCTGACAGACATACCCCTTGGCGCAAAGCTAAAGCAAGCACACTCTAAAATCCTGACACGCCCTGCTTGCCGAGCCAGGAAGCCAGGCCGGCAATGCCAGGGTTATGAATGAAAGCAACGATTTGCCGCGCTTTCTCTTCTCCCGTCCCCGGCAAGGTCTGCCAGTCCATAGCGCTACGCTGGTGTATGATCTGCCATGATAGCTCTCCGGCGGCTTTCAGAGTCGCCTGAGCCAGCGGAACACCCATCGCCATGATCCAACGAATAAAAGGACGCTCGCGCACCAGATTAAACTGATGCCAGAGCGCCAGTCCGCGTGCAGCCGAAAACCCCGGCGTGGTTTGCAGCTGCGCCTGGGTTAACAACAGCCATGAGAAAATATGTTCAAACCGACATTCCGCAGCTAATTTAGGAATAAACTACCTCATAGAGTCTACCGAGT
>NZ_JACASJ010000277.1:0-1095 GCF_013391025.1 Enterobacter sp. SECR19-1250
ACAACCCGCTACGGGGGAGACTTACCCGAAATCTGATTTATTCAACAAAGCCTCAAAATACTATTTCCCGCTTGAAAGATATTGACCATGCCTCACCAGTTGTTATTTGCAATGAAGAGCATAGATTTATTGTTGCTGAGCAACTTCGAGAAGCTAATATTGACGTCAATGGGATTATTCTAGAACCTATAGGCAAGAATACAGCTCCAGCAGTTGCTCTTTCCGCCTTTTTTTCTCAAAAAGTAATAAAAGAAAGTGAAGGCGATGATCCACTTTTGCTTGTTTTGGCGGCGGATCATGTAATTAAAGATGTTGATAAATTTAAAATTGCCATTAAGCATGCTTTACCTTTAGCTAAACAAGGTAAAATTGTTACATTTGGCGTAGTGCCAACCCACCCTGAAACTGGATATGGATATATCCAAATTGGTAATTCTTTGGCGGAAGATGCTTACGAAATTAATTCATTCAAAGAAAAACCTGATCTCCAGACTGCGCAGCAATATGTTAAAAATAAGGGTTTTTTGTGGAATAGTGGAATGTTTTTATTCCGCGCATCTTCTTATCTTGAAGAGTTGAAAAAATATCATCCCGATATATATGACATCTGCTGTGCTTCAGTTGCATCCGCACAAAACGATTTAGATTTTACAAGAATCGATCGTGAAATCTTCTCATTATGTAAGTCTGAGTCGATTGATTATGCAGTTATGGAAAAAACAGATAAGGGTGTAGTTATTTCTCTTGATGCTGGTTGGAGTGATGTTGGTTCATGGTCATCACTATGGGAGATAGACAAAAAAAACGAAGATTATAATGTTATACATGGTGATGTTATAGCACATAACTCTATAAATAATTATATATACTCAGAATCAGCTCTAATAGCTACAGTTGGAGTGCAAAATCTTATTGTTGTTCAAACAAAAGATGCAGTACTCATAACCCAAAAATCTGAATGTCAAGATGTAAAAAATATCGTTGAACAACTTAATCGTTCCAATAGACAAGAATATCGCAGTCACCAGACAGTATATCGCCCGTGGGGCAAATACGACTCCATCGATGCGGGCGAACGTTACCAGGTGAAGCGCA
>NZ_JACASJ010000278.1:0-1067 GCF_013391025.1 Enterobacter sp. SECR19-1250
GATGCGTGATCTGATCCTTCAACTCAGCAAAAGTTCGATTTATTCAACAAAGTCTGCTCTGCGGATTACTGATAAGCAATCTCGAAGTTAACCGTTGACTGGAAGGAACCCGCCGTTACGGTCGCACTTGCGCTTTCTGCTTTCACATATGCCACGAACGGAATGGTGTTGGTGCCATCAACCAACTGAACAGGCGTGGTTGCGTTACCCCAGACGACGTCCTGGCTGGCGCTGTCACGCAGGCCAATACCGGCACCCGACGCAGTACCAGAAGTGAAGGCAGCCAAAGACGCATCCGTTGGGTTTACGCTGGTTGGGGAGTACGTTACCTCAGCTGTTTGTGCAACGGTGGTGTCACAGTGCTGCAGTTCAATGTTCTGATGTACGTTTCCGGCGCGCGCACCATTAGCCAGTGCAGAAACTGGAATTTGGCCAAAATCAACGCTTACCGGGCTTGAGCCTGGCGCCAGACCACATGCGGTATTCACCAGTTCGCCCTGGAATTCAATCTGGCCATTCGTCGTATCAGCGAATGCAGACATTGAACTCAGAGCTGCGGTCAAAGCAACAGCCATAGCAACTTTATTCAGTTTCATAAAATATCCTGTTTTTACCAATATCCTGAGAAATAAAGAGTCGTCACGCTACACAAATGATATACGCGAGTGAAATTAACTCTTGGTTTAGTTCTTAAAACGATATGCGAATAATGAAACTCGCCTAATATTAATTCCCATCGTTTCTTCGAACTAATTCAAATGCTACCAAATCACAATTTCATCACAAAGCAATACATTTAATGTGGGATAGATACGCATTATTAACTCGTAAGGCTCAAAAAACAGGGTTTTATATCTCGCAGAATGGCATGAATAATCTGAAATTTATGATGCTTTTACCACATATATAAATATATAAAAAATGGGAAATTAAGAAATTTCGTAGAGGGAAATGTGAATTTGTTTAATCATGGGGAGAAACTGTGCTGTCGGATGCAGTCACCCGCAGGGAGAGGGTGAGAGTGAGGGAGAAAACAAAAGCAAAAAACCCCGCACCTTACGGTACGG
>NZ_JACASJ010000279.1:0-1063 GCF_013391025.1 Enterobacter sp. SECR19-1250
CATGCCATTTCCGATGCCACGTTTTACACCTGGCGTAAGAAGTATGGCGGTATGGAGGTGCCTGAAGTTAAGCGCCTGAAGTCGCTTGAGGAAGAGAACGCCAGACTCAAGAAGCTGCTTGCCGAAGCCATGCTGGATAAAGAGGCGCTTCAGGTGGCTCTTGGGCGAAAGTACTGACGACAGACCAGAAGCGGGAAGCCGTGATGTTGATGTGTGATGCGACCGGTCTGTCGCAACGTCGTGCCTGCAGGCTTACAGGTTTATCCCTGTCGACCTGCCGCTATGAGGCTCACCGTCCGGCTGCTGATGCGCATTTATCAGGGCGCATCACTGAGCTGGCACTGGAGCGCAGGCGTTTTGGCTACCGTCGTATTTGGCAGTTGCTGCGCCGTGAAGGGCTTCATGTTAATCATAAGCGCGTGTACCGGCTTTATCACCTCAGTGGCCTGGGCGTAAAACGCAGAAGACGTCGTAAAGGGCTGGCAACAGAACGTCTGCCGCTGCTCCGTCCGGCGGCGCCCAATCTGACCTGGTCGATGGATTTCGTCATGGACGCACTTTCCACCGGTCGCAGGATCAAGTGTCTTACCTGCGTCGATGATTTCACAAAGGAATGCCTGACGGTCACTGTTGCCTTTGGGATTTCAGGCGTTCAGGTCACGCGTATTCTGGACAGCATTGCACTGTTTCGAGGCTATCCGGCGACGATAAGAACTGACCAGGGGCCGGAGTTCACTTGCCGTGCACTGGATCAATGGGCCTTTGAGCATGGTGTTGAGTTGCGCTTAATCCAGCCGGGCAAGCCAACGCAGAACGGATTTATTGAGAGCTTTAACGGACGATTTCGCGATGAATGTTTGAATGAGCACTGGTTCAGCGATATCGTTCATGCCAGGAAAATTATTAATGACTGGCGGCAGGATTATAACGAATGCCGCCCGCACTCCACGCTGAATTATCAGACACCGTCTGAATTTGCAGCGGGCTGGAGAAAGGGTCATTCTGAGAATGAAGATTCCGACGTTACTAACTGAGTGTTGTATCTAATCGTGGGGGCAGGTCA
>NZ_JACASJ010000028.1:0-50426 GCF_013391025.1 Enterobacter sp. SECR19-1250
CATGTCACTTTGAGTGCCCACACAGATTGTCTGATAAATTGTTAAAGAGCAGTGCAACGCGGCTTTCGCTCACCGTTGCGAGGTCCCGTATAATACGTTTTCCTCATTCAGAGTCAAGTGATTATTTTCACTTTTCTCTGTCGGCATTCATCTCTGAACCCCGCTAACCCGGCGGCTTGCAAGCCGTTTTTCCGTGTCAGTGGAGGCGCATTATAGGGAGTTCTCAGACGTTGACAACCCCTCTTTAAAAAAAAACGTTCAACCGTCTCTTTTTTGCTCAAAACCGTGCTACAGCGCGAGTTTTTCGAGCGTTTCAAACCCATAACGGCGCAAAACGGGTAAAAGTTGTTCAGTCTCGTTTGTTAGTGCCATACAAAACGCGATATTCGCATCGGCAGATTTGGCATCCGGCGCTTCATGTTCCAGCAGCCAGGCAGTACGACGGGCAATAGCCGCACCGGAATCCACCAGACGCGTCCCCTCCGGCAGTACTTCTAACAATTCTTCCTGTAAGAGCGGGAAATGAGTGCAGCCCAGAACGACGGTATCCGGCGGTTCCGGCATACGCAGCCACGGGCGAAGAATACGACGCAGCTCCTCAAGTGGCACCGTCTTGCCATGCAGCTTCGCTTCAGCCATCTCCACCAGCTCTGCCGAACCGAGCATCGCGATCTGACATTCATTGGCAAAACGATCGATCAATTCACGCGTATAAGGACGCTTCACCGTGCCGCGCGTAGCCAGCAGACCCACAATACCATTCGCAGTCAGGCGCGCAGCAGGCTTTATTGCGGGAACGACGCCCACAACCGGGAACTGAAATTTTGCGCGCAAGGCTGGCAGCGATACCGTGCTTGCCGTATTACAGGCGATGACCGCCAGCGCCAGAGGATAACGCTGCTGTACCGCGGTGACGATTTCAACGACACGCTCAACAATAAAGTCCTCGCTCTTCTCCCCATAAGGGAAAGCGACGTTATCGAAGGCGTAGATATAATGGAGATCCGGCAGGAGATGCCGAATCTCATCATAGACCGAAAGCCCACCGACACCGGAATCAAATACCAGCACGGTGGGACGCGGATTAGAAGGTGTAGCTGCCAGACAAGGTGTATTCCCGTCCTGCAGTTTGGTAGCCATAAACTGTCTCGTAATCTTTATCGAACAGGTTGGCTATTTTACCACGAACTGTAAGGTGAGAGGTGACAGGATATGAAACTGCGACATCCCACAGGCTTACCCCGCCCATTTTCACGCGTTCTGACGCATAAGTGTCTGGATCGATCGCGACATCATAGCGGGTGCCGAGGTAACGGTAAGCGAGGTTCCAGTCGAGATCCCATACCTGCCAGTCAAGTTGATACTTAACCTGCTGCTTAGAACGGCGGGCCAGCACTTCATGAGTTTTGGCGTTACGCGGGTCAACATAATCATAGGAGATCTGGTGTCTAACCGGTCCAGTTTCGAACTGTGCCGTCGCTTCCACACCTTTAATACGCGCTTCGTCAACGTTGTAGTACCGATACGTATGCGGATCGCTGCTGATCAGGTTATCAATATCATTACGATAACCGGTGATACGCCAGTTGACCGGTCCCGTCAGGCCTTCAAAGCCCCCTTCCCACTGTTTACTCTCCTCCGGTTTAAGGTCCGGATTGCCGTAAGAAGCGCTGTGGATCTGGCTCATCGTCGGTGCTTTAAAAGCGGTGCCGTAGGAGGCAATCACGCGATAACCATCCACAAACTCCCACGCTGCGCTGGTTTGCCACGTGCCATGGTTGCCAAAGTTGGAGTTGTCGTCATTACGCGCCGCCGCTTCCAGCGTCACGCTGTTGAACTGCTGCATCGCAGACGCGAACACACCGGTATTACGTTGCTCGTAACCTTTTTCCAGGTAACCGGTCCCGGCCTGCGTCTTCTGCTTTTGCCAGTCCAGGCCTGCGCCGATATTGCCATGGCCGACTTCTATAGTGTTGAGCCATTGGGTGGTGTACTGCTTCACGTCATCCATGGTTGCGGAATCAGCGTAGCGCCCTTTCTTCGGATCATAGTTCTGATCTTTACTGCGGCCGTAACCCGCCACCAGCTGTGACTGGAAAATCCCCTGGCTGTAACGCAAACCGGTATCCCAGTTCTGGCTGTAAAGCTGGCGAGTATCAGGTCGTCCATCCACCATAAAATTGGCGTCGTAATGATCGTAACCGTCATACGCGGTGCGGTTGTCATAACCAAAGCCACGGAAGAACCCGCTCACGCTGTCGGTAATTTGCTGTTCCACGGAGCCGTACAGCGATTTACTCATAAAACCATCGCGGTCAGGCTGGCGCGGCGCATCCTGGGCAGCAATATCAAAGCCGCGGGTATAGGTGTAGTTACCCGCCATAGTGATTTTGGTTTTATTCAGCACCTGCTGGAAAGCGCCATCATAGGTCTGGTAGCCCTTAGAGCCGACGCCCGCTGAGATTTCCGCACCCGGCTTATCACGCCCGGTGATGATGTTAATCACGCCGCCAATCGCGTCGGAGCCATACAGCGCAGAACGCGGGCCACGGACGTATTCGATTCGCTGAATCAGCGAGGTTGGGATTTGGCTCAGATCGGGAACGTTGCTAATCCCGGCGCTGTTCAACGGTACACCGTCAATCAGGACCAGAACATGACGGGATTCAGTGCCGCGAATAAAGGTAGAAGAGGTGGCACCCAGGCCACCGCTTTGCGCGATATCTACGCCCGGCAGACGTGACATAATCTCCACAACGCTCTTTGCCTGCCAGCGCTCAATATCTTCACGCGTCACCACGGACGTCGGTGCCAGAACTGTTTTTGCCGGTTGTTCAAAACGATTTGCTGTCACCACCAACGAGTCAGCGCTATCCTGCGCCCAGCCCGAAAATGCCGTAACGGACAACGCCGTTAACAGCGATACTTTTTTAATCATTGTTAAAGCATCCACAATATAAGAAGGATGCCGCAGGCCTCATCTATAGCACGCGATGATGAAACCAAATGCGACGTGATCCCGGCAGGTCTTCGGGCTGGGTGGCGTTTTGTGGATGAAGACTTCCCATTTTCACAGTGTCTGCAATTCTCATCCCGCCAGTCTTTACCGCTGCGCGTCAGCTCCAGATTTACACTGGATTCCCTTTTCACTCTCAGGAGACCGGAAACAGAATGCTACAATTAGACACGTATAGATGTCCAGATAGCTATTAGCCATTAAATCTGGACATCCACTGCACATTCCCTACAATCCCCGCGTAATTCTTTATCACTCAGGACGCATCATGACCCCCGAACACCTCCCGACAGAACAGTACGACGCACAGCTTGCAGAGAAAGTTGTCCGCCTGCAAAGTATGATGACGCCTTTCAACGCGCCCGTTCCTGAGGTGTTCCGTTCCCCCGTCAGCCACTACCGTATGCGCGCCGAGTTCCGCATCTGGCACGATGGCGACGACCTGTATCACATCATTTTCGATCAGCAGACTAAATCCCGTATCCGGGTTAACAGCTTCCCGGCGGCGAGTGAGCTGATTAACCAGCTCATGACTCTGATGATTGACGGTGTGCGCAACAACCCGGTGCTGCGCCATAAGCTGTTCCAGATTGACTACCTGACCACCCAAAGCAATCAGGCCATTGTCTCTCTGCTGTACCACAAGGCGCTTAACGACGAGTGGCGCGAGCAGGCAGAAGCGCTGCGCGATGCGCTACGGGCGCAAAACATCAACGTTCACCTGATTGGCCGCGCGACAAAAACCAAAATCATGCTGGATCAGGATTACATCGATGAGCGCCTGTCGGTGGCAGGAAAAGAGATGGTTTACCGTCAGGTAGAGAACAGCTTCACCCAACCTAACGCGGCGATGAACGTGCAAATGCTGGAGTGGGCGCTGAAAGCGACCGAAGGGTCAAAGGGCGATCTGCTTGAGCTGTACTGTGGGAATGGCAACTTCTCGCTGGCACTGGCGCGCAATTTCGAGCGCGTACTGGCAACGGAAATTGCCAAACCGTCCGTTGCGGCCGCGCAGTACAACATTGCCGCCAACCATATCGACAACGTGCAGATTATTCGTATGGCAGCAGAAGAGTTTACGCAGGCCATGAACGGCGTGCGCGAATTTAACCGTCTTGAGGGGATCGATCTGAAGGGCTATCAGTGCGAGACGATTTTTGTCGATCCGCCGCGCAGTGGCCTGGACAGCGAAACCGAGAAGATGGTGCAGGCATACCCGCGTATTTTGTACATTTCCTGTAACCCGGAAACGCTGTGCAAAAACCTGGAAACATTAAGCCAGACGCACAAGGTTGAACGTCTGGCGCTGTTCGATCAGTTCCCGTATACGCACCATATGGAGTGCGGTGTTTTACTTACCGCACGGTGATCTGTAGGCCGGATAAGCGTAGCGCCATCCGGCGTTTTTGGCAGGTGGCGCTTCGCTTACCTGCCCTACAAATAATTCCTTACTCTGGCAACTGGCTCTTGCGGCTGCGCATGCGAGAGCCAATCCAGAACACCAGCGCCACAGACAGAACAGCAGGGAAGAAGTTAGAGCCGATATCCGGGTACTCTGCGCGCACCACCGTGCTGTACAGCAACACACCCAGAATAAAGCAGGCTGCGGCCAGGCCCGGTAACCCCACCGGCATGGTGCGGTTCAGATAACGCTGGTGCAGGCAGTAAACCGTCAGCACCAGGGCGATAAGCGGGAAAATCGAGAAGGGTACGATGGAGCTAAAAATAGCGGCAAACGTACCATTAATGGATAAGCCAGCGATCAATGCCAGCAACAGCGTCCCTTTATCCTGACCTGACTGTTTCATTACTCACCTTCACTCTTCGGTTTGATGTGCCAGTTTCTCTTGTTCACGGCGATACCAGTAGTACGCACCTTTGGAGATCATCCTGAGCTGCAATACCAGTCGCTCTTCGAGTTGCTTACGTTGTTCAATGCTGACATCCAGCGCTTCGGCACCTGCACTGAAAACAATCGTCACCATCGCTTCAGCCTGTGCTTCGGTGAACGCACGCGGCATATGGTTTTCGAGTTCAAGATAGTCGGCAAGTTCCGCAATGAAATGCTGAATTTCACGCGCGACAGCGGCACGAAATGCCGCTGACGTCCCTGAACGCTCGCGCAGCAACAGGCGAAACGCGTTGGGGTTATTGCCGATAAATTCCATAAAGGTCGACACGGAGGTACGGATAACGCTACCGCCTTTCGCGATACGCTGCCGCGCCTGGCGCATCAGCTGGCGCAGCATGAGCCCACTCTCGTCGACCATGGTCAGACCCAGTTCATCCACATCACGGAAATGGCGATAGAAGGACGTTGGCGCAATCCCGGCCTCGCGTGCGACTTCACGCAGGCTCAAACTGGCAAAACTCCGCTCAGCACTCAGTTGACTGAATGCAGCTTCCACCAGCGAACGCCGGGTTTTCTCTTTTTGTTGTGCTCTTACGCCCATCACGATAGTTGAATCCTTCCAAAGGTCTGATGGCACTATACCAGAGAATAAAATTAATCTGTTTACCTGGCTTTGTGAATGATTGTTTACGCGCGCTTTGTGCTCCACTGCCGGAAAAAAGCACAACGATAATTGGGTTACCCTGGCAATGATGTTATGATTCTGTTGCTTTTATGTATAAGAACAGGTAAGCCTTGCCATGCCACATTCCTACGATTACGACGCAATAGTTATTGGTTCCGGCCCCGGCGGCGAAGGCGCTGCTATGGGTCTGGTAAAACAGGGAGCCAGAGTAGCGGTCATTGAGCGCTACCATAATGTTGGCGGCGGTTGCACCCACTGGGGCACCATCCCTTCCAAAGCCCTCCGCCACGCCGTTAGCCGCATTATTGAATTTAACCAGAACCCTCTTTACAGCGACCACTCCCGACTTCTTCGTTCCTCTTTTGCCGATATCCTGAATCACGCAGATACCGTTATTAACCAGCAGACACGCATGCGTCAGGGTTTTTATGAGCGTAACCATTGCGAAATTCTTCAGGGTAACGCGCATTTTGTGGATGAACATACGCTGGCGCTGGAGTGTCACGACGGTTCGGTTGAAACCCTCACCGCTGAAAAATTTGTTATCGCCTGTGGTTCCCGCCCGTATCATCCGGCAGACGTGGATTTCTCCCACCCACGCATTTACGACAGCGATTCCATCCTCAGCCTGCACCATGAACCTCGCCATGTGATTATCTATGGCGCGGGGGTGATCGGGTGTGAATATGCGTCTATCTTCCGCGGAATGGATGTCAAAGTTGATCTGATTAACACGCGCGACCGCCTGCTGGCTTTCCTGGATCAGGAGATGTCAGACTCGCTCTCCTACCACTTCTGGAACAGCGGTGTGGTGATTCGCCACAACGAAGAGTACGAGAAGATCGAAGGCTGCGACGACGGCGTGATCATGCATCTGAAGTCTGGCAAAAAGCTGAAAGCCGACTGCCTGCTGTATGCTAACGGCCGTACCGGTAACACCGATTCACTGGCGCTGGAAAACATCGGTCTGGAGACGGACAGCCGTGGTCAGTTGAAGGTTAACAGCATGTACCAGACTGCCCTGCCGCACGTTTACGCGGTCGGTGACGTGATTGGTTACCCGAGCCTCGCTTCCGCGGCCTATGACCAGGGGCGCATTGCGGCGCAGGCGCTGGTAAAAGGCGAAGCGACGGCGCATCTGATCGAAGACATTCCAACTGGGATTTACACCATTCCGGAAATCAGCTCCGTAGGGAAAACCGAGCAGCAGCTGACCTCCATGAAGGTGCCTTACGAGGTGGGTCGCGCCCAGTTTAAACATCTGGCACGGGCACAAATTGTTGGCATGAGCGTGGGAACGCTGAAGATCCTGTTCCATCGTGAGACGAAAGAGATCCTCGGTATTCACTGCTTTGGTGAACGCGCGGCGGAAATCATTCATATCGGCCAGGCGATAATGGAGCAAAAAGGTGGCGGTAACACCATTGAGTACTTCGTTAACACCACCTTTAACTACCCGACCATGGCGGAAGCCTATCGGGTTGCCGCGCTGAACGGTTTAAACCGCCTGTTTTAACGCATTGTCAAAATGGCCATCCATCGCACCACGGATGGCCTCTGCCAGCTGCTCATAGCGGCTGCGCAGCGGTGACCCCGGACGATAAACCAGACCTATAGTACGACGTGGCTCTGGTTTAATGCACGGCAGGTAAACCACACCGTCGCGTTTACGCTCGCGCGGCACGGCCAGCGCAGGCAGCAACGTAATACCACTTCCCGCCGCCACCATATTACGCAGCGTTTCCAGGCTGGTTGCGCGGAAATGGGTATCTTCATCCGCTCCCGCTTCAAAACAGAAGCCCATGGCCTGATCGCGCAGGCAGTGGCCATCTTCCAGCATCAGCAGCTTTTCACCGGCCAGATCGGCCATCGGCGCACGATCGCGGTTCGCCCACGGGTGATCTTCGTAGATCGCCAGCATCATCGGCTCGTCAAACAGCGGCACTTCGATAAAGGCTTCGCTCTCTTTTACCAGCGCCAGAATGGCGCAGTCGAGCTTGCCGCTATCTAACTGTGCCAGCAGCTGATGGGTTTGCGCTTCATGCAGATACATTTCGAGTTTCGGGAACGTCTGGTGCAGCATCGGAATGATGTGCGGCAGAAGGTACGGACCAACGGTTGGGATCAGGCCAATATGCAGCGGGCCGGACATGGTCTCCCCTTGCTGACTTGCCATTTCCTTGAGCACTTTGACCTCGCGCAGCACGGTGCGCGCCTGATCCACCAGCAGCAAACCCGCCTGAGTGAACAGCACTTTACGACTGGTGCGCTCCAGCAGCATCACGCCCAGCTCGTCTTCCAGCTTGCGGATCTGACCGCTCAGCGTAGGCTGGCTGACGTGGCAGGAATCTGCCGCACGGCGAAAGTGGCGATGCTCGGCTAACGCTACCAGGTATTCAAGATCACGAATATTCATTATTCATCCTCCGTCGCCACGATAGTTCATGGCGATAGATAGCATAGCAACGAACGATTATCCCTATCAAGCATTCTGTTGAATAATACACCACATAGACGAGGCGGCACGTGTTTGACCCTTGACGTCCCCGCACCGTCAGCGAGTTTCTCTCAAAACTCGAACAACTAAAGCCAACGTGAACTTTTGCGGACCCCGTGGTCCGCTTTTTTTTGCGTAAAAAAACCCGGGGGTAAAAGCAAAATGGCAACCGAAGTTGCCATTTTTAGGGTTTGCTCCCTCTCCCTGTGGGAGAGGGCCGGGGTGAGGGCACCAGCCCGCACAAATCAAACCAACCGGTTTTTCGCGTCCGCAATCGCCTGCGCCACCTGCTTCGGCGACACACCGCCTTTCGCCGCACGCTTATCCAGGCATGACTGCAACGACAGAATCGGGTACACATCCTCCCCGATAACCGCACTGAATTTCTGCAGGTCGGCAAGCGCCAGCTCTTCCAGCGGTTTCCCCTGACGAATCGCTTCCACTACCGCTTCGCCCACAATGTGGTGCGCTTCACGGAACGGTACGCCTTTCGCCACCAGGTAATCCGCCAGTTCGGTCGCGTTTGCATAACCCTGCTGCGCCGCTTCCTGACAACGAGAACGTTTCACCTGAATGCCGTCCAGCACCAGCGCACCCATATGCAGGCAGTCCAGCCAGGTGTCGAGCGCGTCGAACAGCCCTTCTTTGTCTTCCTGCATATCTTTGTTGTACGCCAGCGGCAGCCCTTTCAGGGTCATCATCATGCCGGTCAGTGCGCCCTGTACGCGGCCACACTTCCCGCGGATCAGCTCCAGCGCATCCGGGTTTTTCTTCTGCGGCATCAGGGAAGAGCCGGACGTCACACGGTCAGACAACTCCACAAATCCGGCTTCGCCAGAGTTAAAGAAGATTAGGTCTTCGGCAAAGCGTGACAGGTGGACCATCCCGATAGAAGCATTCGACAGCAGTTCCAGCACGTGGTCACGGTCAGAGACGCTGTCCAGACTGTTACGGGTGGCAGACGCAAAGCCCAGCCAGCCTGCCAGCTGCTCGCGGTCAATTTCATATGCCGTACCCGCCAGTGCACCGCTGCCCAGCGGGCTGACGTCCAGGCGCTTCAGGGTATCCTGCAGGCGGCTTTCGTCACGCGCCAGCATCTCGACATAGGCCAGACACCAGTGCGCAAAGGTCACCGGCTGCGCGCGCTGCAAATGGGTATAACCCGGCATCACCGCGTCCTGGTTGTTCTGTGCCGTGTCTACCAGAGCGCTCTGCAGCTGACGGTTAGCCGCCAGCAGCTCCGCGACGGTATCTTTACACCACAGCTTCAGATCGGTAGCGACCTGGTCGTTACGGCTACGGCCGGTGTGCAGCTTTTTACCCAGCTGGCCAACTTTGTCGATCAGTTTGCCTTCTACCCAGCTGTGAATATCTTCGGCATCGCTTTGCAGAATTTGCTGCGGATCCAGACGCACTTCTTCCAGCAGATTATTGAGCGCCTCTTCCAGCTGCTGCTGCTCCTCTGCGGTCAGCACGCCCACCGTCACCAGCGCTTTGGACCAGGCCACAGAGCCGACGATATCCTGTTCGGCCAGGCGGTAGTCGAAGCGCAAAGAGTCGTTGAACTGTTTGAACCGTTGATCCGCTGCCTGTGTAAAACGCCCACCCCAAAGTGCCATAACATCGTTCCTTTATTCGTTAGTTCCGCCGGGTGGCGCTGCGCTTACCCGGCCTACGGTCATTCATTAATAACTTACGCTAAAATACGCGTGCCAATTGGCGTGCCGTTAAACAGCGCCGGAAGCTGCTCCGCGTGACGCCAGGAGGCGATATCCACCGGTCGACCGAGCGTACGGGCGGCATCCAGCGCGGCATTCACTTTGACGATCATCCCGTCGGTAATAATGCCCTGGGCGATCAGCTGTTCGGCTTTTGCCGCGGTCATTTCCGCAATGCGCTGGCCTTTGCCGTCCAGAATACCGCTCACATCGGAGAGCAGGATCAGGTCCGCGCCCAGCGTTGCCGCCAGTGCCGTCGCCGCCTGGTCCGCATTCACGTTCATCAGCTCACCCTCTTCGGTCACCCCGATAGAGCTCACTACCGGCAGGAAACCGCCTTCCAGCAGCGTGTTAATCAGCTTAGGCGAACCTGGCTGCGCCAGTCCAACGTGGCCGAGTTCTTCATCAAGCTGGGTCACTTTTACGCTGTCGCCATCGCCCAGATAGAGGCCAACGGAGGCAATGTTGTGTTTCTTCGCCCAGGACAACAGAGTCTTATTCGCCGTACCTGCCAGCGCACCGGTGATGATGTCAATCTGGTCGGCAGGCGTCACGCGCAGGCCGTTTTTCTTTTTCACCGGCAGGTTGAGCCCTTTCATCAGCTCATCCACCACGCAGCCGCCGCCGTGCACAATCACCAGCGGACGCTGGTGTGATTCGCGATAGTTAACCAGCGCGGTAAACAGACGCTCCAGCGCTTCTTCGCTGTCCAGCAGTACACCACCGAGTTTGATAATTAATGGGTTCATCATCACACCTTAAATAAGAGCCTGCGTTTCCGGGAAACCGAAACGAATATTTGCACACTGCATTGCCTGAGCGGCAGCGCCTTTGAGTAAGTTATCTTCTGCTGCCACCACGATCAGATGCTCGCCCTGCACGGCATAGCCGATGTCGCAGAACGGCAGGCCAACCACGTTTTTCAGCGCGGGCACGCCTTTGTCGTAGAGACGCACCAACGGTTTATCCGCATACGCCTGAGTAAAGGCCTCGCTCACCTGGTCTTTGGTCACGCCCGGTTTCAGGCGGCAGGTAATGGTTTCGAGGATCCCACGCGGGAAGCTACCCAGGTGCGGTGTAAAGATGACATTGGCCCCCAGATGGGTAGTGATTTCCGGATGATGGCGGTGATTAAACACGCCATACGGCTGCAGGCTGACTTCACAGAAGCTGTTAGAAATAGCAGCCTTGCGTCCGGCACCGCTGACACCACTGGTGGCGTTGATCACCGGCCACTGGTTCAGATCCAGCAGGTCTGCGTCGATCAGCGGCTTCAGAGAAAGCTGTGCGGTCGTCGGGTAGCAGCCCGGCACGGCAATCAGATCCGCTTCTTTCAGCTTGTCTGCGCTCCACTCCGCCAGCCCATACACGGCTTTTGCAAGCAGGTCCGGGTGCTGATGGGTAAAGCCATAGTATTTTTCGTAGAACGCGCCGTCGTTAACACGGAACGCGCCGGAGAGGTCGAACACCACGCAACCGGCCGCCAGGAATTGCGGCGCCAGGTCGTGACTGACCTCGTGCGCGGTGGCCAAAAACACCACGTCGACGCCGTCAGTGAACTCGCTGATGTCAGACATTGGCTGCAGTGGCAAGTCGACAATGCCCAAAAGCCACGGATGCAAATCAGAAATTAACTTTCCTGCATCATTGCTTTGCGCTGACACGGTCAAAGCGGTTATGGTCATATGTGGATGGCGATTCACGTAGCTTACAAGCTCTGCGCCCGCATAACCGCTAGCGCCTACAATCAGCGTATTCAACATCGGGTTCCTTTATGCTCAACGTTAATGTATTTTTATTCACATTTATTGCATGAATATTGATACTATCACGACCTAAGGTGTGTCAACAATGAAAATGAACTTACCGCCATTTATCGAGATTTACCGCGCCCTGATTGCCACACCCTCCATCAGCGCGACCGAAGAAGCGCTGGATCAGAGCAATGAGTCTTTAATCAATCTGCTGGCGGGTTGGTTTAGCGATCTTGGCTTTAACGTTGAGGTTCAGCCTGTTCCCGGAACACGCCATAAATTTAACCTGCTCGCCAGTACCGGACACGGCGCAGGCGGACTGCTGCTGGCCGGTCATACCGACACTGTGCCGTTTGACGATGGCCGCTGGACCCGCGACCCGTTTACCCTGACCGAGCATGACAACAAGCTTTACGGCCTTGGCACCGCCGACATGAAAGGCTTCTTCGCCTTTATCCTTGACGCGCTACGTGACGTAGACGTGACAAAACTGAAAAAGCCGCTCTACATTCTGGCGACCGCCGATGAAGAGACCAGCATGGCGGGGGCGCGTTACTTCTCAGAAAACACATCGATTCGCCCGGATTGCGCCATCATCGGTGAGCCTACGTCATTACAACCGATCCGTGCGCATAAAGGCCATATTTCCACGGCAGTGCGCGTGATGGGCCAGTCTGGCCACTCCAGCGATCCGGCGCGTGGCGTGAACGCCATTGAACTGATGCACGACGCCATCGGCCGCATCATGACTCTGCGCGACGAACTGAAAGAGCGGTATCACTACGATGCCTTCACCGTGCCGTATCCGACGCTGAACCTCGGGAGCCTGCACGGTGGCGATGCCTCTAACCGTATCTGCGCTTGCTGTGAGCTGCACATGGATATCCGTCCGCTGCCGGGCATGACGCTAAGTGATCTCGACGGCTTGCTGACCGAAGCGCTGGCCCCGGTGAGTGAACGCTGGCCTGGCCGCCTGACGGTGTCTGAACTGCATCCACCGATCCCGGGTTATGAATGTCCACCGGATCATCAGCTGGTTGAAGTGGTGGAAAAACTGCTCGGCGAGAAAACCGACGTGGTGAACTACTGCACCGAAGCGCCGTTTATTCAGACGCTGTGCCCGACGCTGGTACTTGGCCCAGGCTCCATCAACCAGGCGCACCAGCCGGATGAATACCTGGAAACCCGCTTCATCAAGCCCACCCGCGAACTGATTACCCAGGTTGTGCATCACTTCTGCTGGCATTAAAAAATGCCCCTCACCCTAACCCTCTCCCCAGAGGGGAGAGGGAATTTGAACACCCTCTCCCCTCTGGGGAGAGGGCAGGGTGAGGGGAATAAATCCCGCGATCTCCGTCACATTCCCATAAGCATCTCTTATCTGACGCAATGCGAATTAAATTTCGTAAATTGCCCGCATTTATTCGTTTGCTGAACCGTTTTCGCAGCAATTGACGACAGGGGTTTTACGTGGCTTTATAAAGGGAGATGACAAAATAATGTCCAGAAGATTTTCGCATGGGCATAAACAAAAATGATGGGGTGACTGGGTTTTTATGAACGAACAATATTCCGCGTTGCGTAGTAATGTCAGTATGCTCGGCAAAGTGCTTGGAGATACCATCAAAGATGCGTTGGGGGAAAACATCCTCGACCGCGTTGAAACCATCCGCAAGCTGTCTAAATCTTCCCGTGCCGGTAACGAAGCGAGTCGTCAGGAGCTGCTCACTACCTTGCAGAACCTCTCTAACGATGAGCTGCTGCCCGTTGCACGCGCATTCAGCCAGTTCCTGAACCTGGCAAACACGGCTGAGCAATACCATAGCATTTCGCCAAACGGCGAAGCTGCCAGCAACCCGGAAGTCATTGCCCGTACGCTTCGTAAACTCAAAGACCAGCCAAACCTCAACGAAGCCACCATTAAAAAAGCGGTTGAGTCCCTTTCGCTGGAGCTGGTGCTGACCGCCCACCCAACCGAAATCACCCGTCGTACCCTGATCCACAAAATGGTTGAAGTGAACAACTGTCTGAAACAGTTGGATAACAAAGACATTGCCGACTACGAACGTAACCAGCTGATGCGCCGTCTGCGCCAGCTGATTGCGCAGTCCTGGCACACCGATGAAATTCGTAAGCATCGCCCAAGCCCGGTAGACGAGGCCAAATGGGGCTTTGCGGTGGTGGAAAATAGCCTGTGGGAAGGGGTTCCGAACTACCTGCGTGAGCTGAACGAACAGCTGGAAGCAAACCTGGGCTATCGCCTGCCAGTAGATTTTGTCCCGGTACGCTTTACCTCCTGGATGGGCGGTGACCGCGACGGTAACCCGAACGTGACGGCAGAAATCACCCGCCACGTGCTGCTGCTGAGCCGCTGGAAAGCCACCGATCTGTTCCTGAAAGACATTCAGGTGCTGATCTCCGAGCTGTCGATGGTGGAAGCAACGCCAGAACTGCGCGCGCTGGCCGGTGAAGAAGGTGCCAGCGAGCCGTATCGTTTCCTGATGAAAAAACTGCGTAGCCAGCTGATGGCGACCCAGGCCTGGCTGGAAGCACGCCTGAAAGGCCAGCGCCTGCCGAAGCCGGAAGGTCTGCTGAGCCAGAACGAACAGCTCTGGGAACCGCTATACGCTTGCTATAAATCACTACAGGCCTGCGGGATGGGCATCATCGCCAATGGCGAACTGCTCGACACCCTGCGCCGCGTGAAGTGTTTTGGCGTGCCGCTGGTGCGTATCGACGTGCGTCAGGAGAGCACCCGCCATACCGAAGCGCTGGGTGAACTGACCCGTTATCTTGGCATCGGCGACTATGAAAGCTGGTCTGAAGCCGACAAACAGGCCTTCCTGATCCGCGAGCTGAACTCCAAGCGTCCTCTGCTGCCGCGCAACTGGGAGCCAAGCAACGAAACCCGCGAAGTGCTCAACACCTGTAAAGCGATCGTGGATGCGCCAAAAGGATCGGTCGCCGCCTATGTGATCTCGATGGCGAAAACCCCGTCCGACGTGTTGGCCGTTCACCTGCTACTGAAAGAAGCCGGTATCGACTATGCCCTGCCTGTCGCCCCGCTGTTTGAAACCCTTGACGACCTGAACAACGCCAATGATGTAATGACCCAGCTGCTGAACATCGACTGGTATCGCGGCTTTATTCAGGGCAAACAGATGGTGATGATCGGCTATTCCGACTCCGCAAAAGATGCGGGCGTGATGGCGGCATCCTGGGCGCAGTATCAGGCGCAGGACGCGCTGATCAAAACCTGCGAGAAAGCCGGTATTGAGCTGACGCTGTTCCACGGTCGCGGTGGCTCCATTGGCCGTGGCGGTGCGCCTGCGCACGCGGCGCTGCTCTCTCAGCCGCCGGGAAGCCTGAAAGGCGGCCTGCGCGTGACCGAACAGGGCGAGATGATCCGCTTCAAATACGGCCTGCCGGAAGTGACCATCAGCAGCCTGTCGCTCTATACCAGTGCGATTCTCGAAGCAAACCTGCTGCCACCGCCGGAGCCGAAAGAGTCCTGGTGTCGCATTATGGATGAGCTGTCTGACATCTCGTGCGACCTGTACCGCGGCTACGTGCGTGAAAACAAAGACTTCGTACCTTACTTCCGCTCTGCTACGCCAGAGCAGGAGCTGGGCAAACTGCCGCTGGGTTCACGTCCGGCTAAGCGTCGTCCGACCGGCGGCGTGGAGTCTCTGCGTGCAATCCCGTGGATCTTCGCCTGGACGCAGAACCGTCTGATGCTGCCAGCCTGGCTGGGTGCCGGTGCGGCGCTGCAGAAGGTGGTGGAAGATGGCAAACAGAACGAACTGGAAACCATGTGCCGCGACTGGCCATTCTTCTCTACCCGTCTGGGTATGCTGGAGATGGTCTTCTCGAAAGCTGACCTGTGGCTGGCGGAATACTACGATCAGCGCCTGGTGAAACCAGAGCTGTGGGCGCTGGGTAAAGAGCTGCGCGAACTGCTGGAAGGCGACATCAAAGTGGTACTGGATATCGCCAACGACTCCCATCTGATGGCCGATCTGCCGTGGATTGCCGAGTCTATCCAGCTGCGTAACATCTATACCGACCCACTAAACGTCCTGCAGGCGGAGCTGCTGCACCGTTCGCGTCTGGCGGAAGAGGAAGGTAAAGATCCGGATCCACGCGTAGAACAAGCGCTGATGGTGACGATTGCGGGCGTTGCAGCGGGTATGCGTAACACCGGCTAATGCTCACTGCCCGGCGGCGCTTCGCTTGCCGGGCCTACGACAGGTAGGCCGGGTAAGCGTCAGCGCCACCCGGCAATACCTCGGTATTTACACCATGCAGCATGATATTACCCACATCCTGACTGACCTGATTAGCGGTACGATGCCGCTACGTCAGGTTCATTTCGCCAACCCCGCCCTCTGCGCACCCGAACTCGCCCTGCAGGTTGATTTCCCCCGTCTGGAGATCGTGCTCGAAGGCTCGGTGAAAGACCAGGCGGCTTGCGTATTACAGCAGGGTGATGTTTTATACGTCCCGGCGGGAGGCTGGAACGATCCGCAATGGCAAACGCCCGCGACAACGCTGAGCATCCTGTTTGGTAAACAGCAGCTTGGATTTAGTCTTTTACACTGGAACGGCGTGGATGCTCGTAATCTTGCAAAACAGCACGTCGCCCGTCGGGGGCCACGCATTGGATCCTTCCTGTTACAGACGCTTCATGAAATGCAGATGCAGCCGCACGAGCAGCAAACAGCGCGACTGATTGTTGCCAGCCTGCTTAGCCACTGCGTCGATTTGTTGGGTAGCCAGATCCAGACCGCCTCCCGAAGTCAGGCGCTGTTTGAAGCTATTCGCGTTTATATCGATGAACATTATGCGACCCCGCTTACCCGGGAATCCGTAGCGCAGGCGTTTTACATCTCTCCGAACTATTTATCGCATCTTTTTCAGAAAACCGGCGCGGTAGGTTTTAATGAGTACCTGACCCACACGCGGCTGGAGCACGCGCGTCAGTTGCTGAAAGGGTATGACTTAAAGGTAAAAGAAGTGGCGCATGCCTGCGGGTTTGTCGACAGTAACTATTTCTGCCGTTTATTCCGTAAAAACACGGAGCGCTCGCCGTCGGAATACCGTCGTCAGTATCACAGCCAGCTAATCGGAAAAGCGGCTAATCCAGAATGACCTGCGTATGCTGCGGTGCGGATACCATTTTTCGTACCGCTGCCATGACCTTTTGCGGGTCCCGCAGGAAAGCATTAATGCCGCATTTCACATAGCGGGCGGATTCGAAGCGTTCATTGCCCGCCAGCTCAATATCCGTGATAAGTAATACGACATCGGCGCGGCGGATATCGTCCTCCGTCAGCTCACTTTCAATGCCTAACGCCCCTTGCGTCTCAATGCGCACTGACCATTTCTCCTGCTGGCAAATCCGCTCCAGCCGTTCTGCGGCCATGTACGTATGCGCCACGCCGCTCACGCACGCGGTTACCGCCACCAGATGACGCCCTGCTATTACTGTCATTTTTAACCTCCAATGGTGACATGAAACCCTTTATCTTCGGCCATACGGCGCATTGCCGCGACCTCGTCAGCTGTCGGAGGACTCACCTCCCGCATCGACCATTGTTGCCCAAGCAGACGGTATTTTGGTTCACCATAAGAGTGAAACGGTAATAAATGCAGCTGCCGTATCCCTGAAGGTAATAAAAATGCCAGCACGCTCGCCATGTTGGTGTCAGTTAGCGTATAGCCCGGAATAAGCGGCACACGGGGGATGACGTTTATGCCTTCGGCCACCAGCTGCGTAAGGTTTTCCAGCACCCTAGGAAGATTTACTGCCGTCACCGAACGTGCCTGCTCAGGATCCATAATCTTCAGGTCAAACAGTACTTCATCACACTGGCGTGCCAGCGGCAGCAATCGGGACAGGGGCGCATCTCCCGCCGTCTCAATAGCGGTATGAATACCGTAGCGGCGCAAACGCTTAAGCAGCTGCGTCGCAAAGGGTGCCTGCATTAATACTTCCCCGCCTGACAGCGTCACCCCGCCTCCCGATGAGCGAAAGAAGACGTCATCCTTCATCACTTCGCGTTCAAGCTCGTCCAGCGTCACGTCGCGTCCGATGCGTTCAAACGCGCCGGACGGGCACTCGTCCGCATCACGCAGGCAGGGAGCGCAGTGCAAACATTTGCTCTCCCGGCGAACCGTCTCTTTTTTCGGCGAGATCGACTCAGGATTGGCGCACCACGGGCAACGGTGAGGACAGCCTTTGAAAAAGACTACCGTGCGAATACCTGCTCCGTCGTTCAACGAATAACGCTGAATATTGAAAATACGCGCTACGTCGGCGCGTGTTTCAACGACGTCACAGCTGATGCGCGGTCCGACGGATAATGTCATCCTGGATCTCCTTCGACAGCTCAACAAAGAAGGCGCTGTAGCCGGCAACGCGTACCACCAGCCCGGCAAAATCCTGAGGACGCCGCTGCGCCTCACGCAGGGTTTCCGCGTTGACCACGTTGAACTGGATATGCTGTAACTTAAGCTGCGTAAACGCACGGAGGAAGTCCGCCAGCTTCTGCAACCCGGCATCGCCTTCCAGCGTGGCGGGGGTGAATTTAACGTTTAGCAGCGTACCGTTAGATAACAGATAGTTATCCAGCTTGCTCACCGACTTCAGCACAGCTGTCGGCCCCTGCATATCCTGGCCGAGCATCGGAGAAAGCCCTCCATCTGCCAGTTGTTCGCCCGCCAGGCGCCCATCCGGCGTCGCCCCCACGACCGCGCCAAGCGGCACATGGGCGGAGACGGTGTACGAGCCAGGCGTGAAGATTCCACCACGCGGGTTGCGGTATTTTTCGACCTCTTTACAGTAATGGCGCAGCAGTTCTGCACTGATATTGTCGACATCGTCGATATCATTACCATATTTCTCAAAGCGATGGATCAGCCGCGCGCGTACCTTTTCGCCCTCCGGGGTGGCAAAATTCGCTTTTAACACCGCCAGCAGCTCGTCAAAACTTAAGCGCTGCTGTTCAAACACCAGCCCTTTCAAGGCGTGAAGCGAGTCGCTCAAATTAGCAATACCAATCCCCTGCACGCCGGAGAAGTTATAGCGCGCGCCACCGTCAGTAATGTCTTTCCCCGTTTCCAGACAGTCGCTGATAAAGGAGGAGAGCAACGGCACGGGTGCCCAGTCGCGATGGCCGATATCGCAAATGTTGCTTCCTTCCACCATCAGTGCAATGTAGTGATTAATCCTGGCGCGTATATGTTCAATTAACCCCTCGTACGTCAGCCCGCTATTGCCTTCGTTCTCCTGCATGGCGATTTCCATTACCTTCAGCAGGTTAAACATGGCGATATCATGCAGGCCGTAAGTTTTCCCTGGAATCGACAGTTCAACGCAGCCGACAACCGCATAGTCACGCGCATCTTCCAGCGACACGCCGCGATTCAAAAAGGCAGGTACTATCACTTCATCGTTAAAAATCTGTGGAATGCCGGTGCCCAGCCGAATAGTCTCCGCTGTTTTCAGCAGGAAAGGCCGGTCGATCAGTTCGTTTACCCGTACGCCGAGGTTAGGCTGGGGAAGCTGAACGCTCTGGTAGGCATCCAGACACAGGAACGAAAGCACGTTCACCGCGCTACGCCCGTTTTCCGTCAGGCCACCCAGCAGCGCGGTATACCCGGTCGGGAACCCGGCAAAATAACGGGCGCTGCTGGTCGAGCGCAAGAGCACCACATCGTTACACTTCACCCACAGCGACTCCAGCAACTCTTTCAGAAACGCTGGATCGTCTCCCTGCGTTAACGAGGCCTGATAAAACGGCAGCATATACTGGTCAAAACGCCCGATGGAGAGCGAACTGGCGTTAGATTCGTACTGCAAAATGACGTTCATGTACCAGAACAGCTGACACGCCTGCCAGAAGGTTTGCGGCTTATGCTGTGCGTTGTGTCGCGAGATGTCGGCCATTGCCAGCAATTCTTCGCGGCGAGTAGCATCGCTGCTCTGAGCCAGTTCTTCAGCGAGCGCCGCATAACGCAGAATATGGCGCTGGGACGCTTCGAGCAGAATGAGCGCCGCTGCATAGAACGTGTTTTGCGTATCACGAGCGCAGCGTTCACGCATTTCCGCCACCAGCGCGCCCAGCCCGTTATTAAGCAGGCGAGGATAATCAATAATGATATGCCCCTGCCCTTTATCCGTCTGGTTGACGCTAAAAATCTGCGTCCCTACGGCGGCCTTCACCTCCTCCGTCATCTGGCTGTTGATGAAATCCTTCATCGACCGGTTTTCCCAATAGGGATACAGCACCTCACGGTAGGTCTGCTTATCCTCATCGCTGATTTCAAAGCGATCCTGCGGACGGGTGGCGAACAGGTCCAGTTCCTTAAGCAACCAGTAGGGATCCATCTCCGGAGACATAATGCCTGCACGCGGCTTAACGGTGCGGTTTCCGGCAATCAGTTCTTCATCACGAATCGCGATTTCCACATGGTCGAGAATGTGCGCCGTTGCTTTCGCGCGACGGAGAATAACCGGTTCGCCTTCCGTCTGTTGATGGCTGGCTGTATAGAGCAGCGCACGTTCAAGCGAGATCTCGCGAGGGTTGGCAAAGAGCGCATTTTTCAAACGCGGTATACGATTCGTCATGAGGGAACTCCTGTAACGGAAAAAACCAGCCCGCCCCGAAGGGCGGGAGAGCATCAGGCGGTTTGCGCCAGGTGGGCATCGATTTTGTTCATGATGGCGTCGGCACGTTTTACCGCATCGCTGATATTGACGCGCACGATGGTTTTCCCGGCAAAACGCTCTTCGAATTTAATGCCGATATCTTTAGTCAGGATCACCATATCTGCTGCGGCAATATCCTCTGCCGTCAGTTCGTTCTCAAGACCAATCGACCCCTGCGTTTCTACCTTCACTTCCCAGCCTTTCGCTTTTGCGGCGCTTTCCAGCGCTTCGGCAGCCATATAGGTATGGGCAACGCCAGACGGACATGCGGTTACTGCGATAATTCGGGCCATGTTCTCTTCCTCACTTAGTTAATTTCGAAATCCAGATCCAGGTCATCCTCTTTTTCCTCGACCTGCTTTGTGTTCTTTCGGGCAATACGCTTTAGCACGTTGACGCTGACCGCCGTCACCACTGCACCCACGGCAACCGCCGCGATATAGCCGAGCTTGCCGTCCACCACGGGAAGCACAATTAACCCGCCCCATCCGGCATAGCATTGCGCGCCCATAACCGCAGCCGTGACCGCGCCGCAGGCGGAGCCCAACATAATGGAAGGAATCACGCGTAGCGGGTCCGCTGCGGCAAACGGAATCGCTCCCTCGGTGACACCCACGCAGCCCATCACCAGCGCCGCTTTACCTGCTTCACGTTCTTCACCGGTAAAATTCTTACGGCCGATAAGCGTTGCCAGGCCTAACCCCAGCGGCGGTATGCAAATAGCCACGGCGGCAATTGCAACGACGGTATAGACGCCTTGCGCAACGCAAATCAGCATGAAGGCATAAGCCACTTTGTTGACCGGGCCGCCCATGTCGAACGCCAGCATGAGACCGATAATAATGGCGAGTACCACAATGCTGCCCTGCTGCATGCCTTGCAGCCACTGGGTGAGACCGGTAGTAAGCGCGCCTACAGGCTCGCCCAGTCCCCACATCATGATGCCTGCGGTAATAAACGTGCCGATAATCGGGATGATGAAGATAGGCATAACGGAACGCAGCACTTTCGGCACGGGCAGCTTTTTCAGATACCAGACGACAATGCCACCGAAAATCCCGGCGATAATTGCGCCAAAGAACCCTGCACCGAAGCTGTTGCCCACCCAGGCGGCAATAGCACAGGGAGCAAGCGCGGCGCGTTCTGCAATGGAATAACCAATATAGGCGGCGAGGAATGGCACCATCAGTGTTAAACCCGCCACACCGATGTCAAAGAGCTTTTTCAGATTGGGATCGGTTGCGGCATCGGGCACCGCACCTTTGCCGTATAGCATGACCGAAACCGCCAGCAGAATGCCGCCCGAGACCACAAACGGGATCATGTGCGACACCCCTGTCATCAGATGCTGTCGCGTGTTCTTGAGAATATGCACCAACGCTTTCATATGCCGCTCCAGGCCTTTATCCACAAAGATGTTGTGGCAAACAATAGGCAATCAGGAAGACGGCGGACAGGAGACAAAAAGGCCATTTACTGGATTTTTGTAATATCGGAATGAAAATGCGATCCGCCTCGACATTTCTCATCGACTTCGCATTACGCAAACGGTCACAACTTGTGAGTGAAATCTCAATTTTAAGGTGACATTACATTTGTCCAGTTTTTGGCAGTTTTGTCACATGGCGCGCCTCATCATCACGCTCGTATGCTGTTCCGCATAATTGACGATTAGTTTCAGGAGTGTGTATGGCTCTGGTAGTGGAATTTACCTGTGAATTGCCCAACAGCGTTCACGCGCGTCCTGCAAGTCATGTAGAAACGCTGTGCAACACGTTTATCTCGCAAATTGAGTGGCATAACCTGCGTACGGATCGTAAAGGCGACGCCAAAAGCGCGCTGGCGCTGATTGGTACCGATACGCTGGCAGGCGATGCCTGCCGCCTGGTGATAAACGGTGAAGACGAGCAGCATGCCCGGCAGCGGCTGGAGCTGTGGCTCAGAGAGGAGTTTCCGCATTGCGACGCGCCGCTTGAAGGGGTAATCAGCACGGAGCTGGATCCCTTACCTGAATCCCTGACACGCCTGAACCCGACGCTGTTTCGCGCTACTCCGGTATGCAGCGGGAGTGCACATGGCGTCCTGACGTTATTGTCCTCGCTCGATCTCAACGCCCTGACCGATTTGCCCGACGCGCAAAGCGTGGAAACTGAGCAGTCGGCGCTGGATAACGGCCTGACGCAGCTGATCAAACACATTGAGCTGCGCGCCCTGGACAGCGACAGTACTGCCAGCACTATTCTTGAAGCCCACCGCTCGCTGGCTACAGATACCTCGCTGCGTAAGCACCTCCTGTCAGGGGTCAGCCAGGGTCTAAGCTGCGCCCAGGCCATCATCGCCACGGCGAACCATTTCTGCGACACGTTCTCCCGTTCCAGCAGCACCTATTTGCAGGAGCGGGTGCTCGACGTGCGCGACATCTGCTACCAGCTTTTACAACATATCTATGGTGAAGCGCGTTTCCCGGCTCACGGCCAGCTGACGCAGCCGAGCATCTGCCTTGCTGACGATCTGACTCCCGGTCAGTTTCTTGAACTCGATAAAACGCAGCTTAAAGGACTGCTGCTGAAAAGTGGCGGCACCACCTCGCATACCGTGATCCTCGCGCGTTCCTTCAATATTCCGACGCTGGTTGGCGTCAACAGTGAAAGCCTGCTGCAATGGCGCAATCAGCCTGTATTTGTGGACGGCAATGCCGGTGCGGTGGTCGTCAATGGCAGCGACGCCGTAGCGCGTTACTATCAGCAGGAAGCGCGCGTCCAGCAGGCGATACGCGAGCAACAGCGCGTCTGGCTTGACCGTGAAGCCAGAACCGCCGACGGCCTGCGGGTAGAAATTGCCGCCAATATTGCCCACGCGGTGGAGGCCCAGGCAGCATTTGGAAATGGTGCCGAAGGCGTGGGCCTGTTCCGCACCGAAATGCTCTATATGGATCGTGCCAGCGCACCCGGCGAAAACGAGTTATACAACATTTTCTGTCAGGCACTGGAAAGTGCAAATAGCCGTAGCATTATTGTGCGCACTATGGATATCGGCGGCGACAAGCCGGTGGAGTACCTGAATATTCCAGCTGAGAACAATCCCTTCCTCGGCTACCGTGCCGTACGCATATATGAAGAGTATTCTTCGCTGTTCACGACCCAGCTTCGGGCGATCCTTCGCGCCTCTGCCCACGGAAACCTTAAAATCATGATCCCGATGATCTCCTCCATGGAGGAGATCCTGTGGGTAAAAGAGAAGCTCGCCGACGCGAAGCAACAGCTCCGGGCTGAACATATTCCGTTTGATGAGAAAATCCCACTCGGCATTATGCTGGAAGTCCCCTCGGTGATGTTCATCATCGATCAGTGCTGCGAAGAGATTGATTTCTTTAGCATCGGCAGCAATGACCTGACACAGTATCTGCTTGCCGTCGACCGCGACAACGCCAAAGTCACGCGCCATTACAACAGCCTGAACCCCGCCTTTCTGCGGGCGCTGGACTACGCGGTGCAGGCCGTTCACCGTCAGGGTAAGTGGATTGGCCTCTGCGGTGAGTTAGGCGCGAAAGGGTCGGTGCTGCCGCTGCTGGTGGGTCTGGGGCTGGACGAACTGAGCATGGGCTCCCCTGCCATTCCTGCCACCAAAGCACGCCTGGCGCAGCTTGATAGCCGCGCCTGTCGCCAGCTGTTGAACCAGGCCATGGCGTGTCGCACCTCGCTTGAAGTAGAACATCTGCTCGCCCAGTTCCGTATGAATCAGCAGGATACGCCACTGGTGACGCCACGCTGTATTTCTCTGGATAACGACTGGAACAGTAAAGAAGAGGTCATGAAAGGCATGACCGATAACCTTTTGCTCGCCGGGCGATGCCGCTATCCGCGCAAGCTGGAAGCCGATTTATGGGCACGCGAAGCCGTATTTTCCACCGGGTTGGGTTTTGGATTCGCCATTCCACACAGCAAATCAGAACACATTGAGCAATCCACTATCAGCGTCGCACGCCTGAAAGCGCCCGTTATGTGGGGTGACGAGGAGGCGCAATTTATCATCATGCTGACGCTGAATAAACACGCTGCTGGCGACCAGCATATGCGTATTTTCTCCCGCCTGGCCCGTCGCATCATGCATAACGATTTTCGCAGTGCTCTGGTTAATGCCAGTTCCCAGGAGGCTATCGCTTCCCTGCTGCAACACGAATTAGAACTCTAAAACGAGGAAAAATAATGGAACTGTATCTCGATACCGCCAACGTGGCAGAAGTAGAACGCCTTGCGCGCGTTTTCCCCCTTGCAGGCGTCACCACCAATCCGAGCATCATTGCCGCCAGCCGTGAGTCAATCTGGGAGGTGCTGCCGCGCCTGCAAAGCGCCATTGGTCCGAAAGGCAGGCTATTCGCCCAGACAATGAGCCGCGACGCAGAAGGCATGGTGGCCGAAGCCAAACGCCTGAGCAATGCTATCCCGGATATCGTGGTGAAAATCCCGGTCACCGCCCAGGGGCTTATCGCCATTAAGGCGCTAAAAACAGCGGGCATCACTACGCTGGGTACCGCCGTGTACAGCGCCGCGCAAGGCCTGCTGGCCGCGCTGGCCGGGGCAAAATATGTCGCGCCATACGTAAACCGCGTGGATGCCCAGGGCGGGGACGGCATTCGCATGGTTCAGGAGCTGCAATCCCTGCTGGAACAGCATGCACCGGAGAGCAAGGTGCTGGCAGCCAGCTTCAAAACGCCACGCCAGGCGCTGGACTGCCTGCTCGCCGGATGTGAAGCAATCACGCTTCCCTTAGATGTAGCGCAACAAATGCTCGGCACGCCGGCGGTAGAGTCAGCAATAGAGAAGTTCGAGCAGGACTGGAAAAACGCGTTTGGTAACCTCAACCTATAAGGGAGATATGTTATGGACCGTATCATTCAATCGCCGGGAAAATATATCCAGGGCGCTGATGTTCTCACCCGTCTCGGCGACTATCTGAAACCTCTGGCTACACGCTGGCTGGTTGTTGGCGATAAATTTGTGCTGGGTTTTGCCGAAGAGACCCTGCGCCAGAGTTTTAAAAATGCAGAGCTACATGCCGAAATCGCGCCGTTTGGCGGCGAATGTTCGCAAAATGAGATCGATCGTCTGAAAAAACTGGCCGACAGTGCGGACTGCATGGCGGTGCTGGGTATTGGCGGCGGTAAAACGCTGGATACCGCCAAAGCGCTGGCACATTTTATGGACGTGCCGGTCGCTATCGCCCCGACTATCGCCTCCACCGATGCCCCGTGCAGCGCCCTTTCTGTGATTTACACCGACAGCGGCGAATTCGAACGCTATCTGATGCTGCCGCATAACCCCAATATGGTGATTGTCGACACCAAAGTGGTGGCTGGTGCGCCGCCGCGTCTGCTGGCCGCCGGGATTGGTGATGCCCTTGCCACCTGGTTTGAAGCACGCGCCTGCTCGCGCAGCGGCGCGACCACCATGGCGGGCGGCAAGTGCACGCAGGCCGCGTTAGCGCTTGCCGAGCTGTGCTACAACACGCTGATTGAAGAGGGCGAGAAAGCGATGCTGGCCGCCGAGCAGCACGTAGTAACCCCGGCGCTGGAACGCATTATCGAAGCCAATACCTATCTGAGCGGCGTAGGGTTTGAAAGCGGCGGGCTGGCGGCAGCGCATGCCATTCACAACGGGATGACGGCAGTGCCGGATGCGCATCACTTCTACCACGGTGAAAAAGTGGCGTTTGGTACGCTGACGCAACTGGTGCTGGAAAACGCGCCGGTTGAGGAGATCGAAACCGTCGCGGCGCTTTGCCACAGCGTTGGATTGCCGATCACGCTGGCGCAGCTGAATATCAAAGAAGACATTCCGGCCAAAATGCGCCTGATTGCCGAAGCGTCTTGCGCTGAGGGAGAGACCATTCACAACATGCCGGGTGGCGTGTCGCCGGATCAGGTTTACGCGGCACTGCTAGTTGCCGACCAGTATGGACAGCGTTACCTGCAGGAGTGGGAGTAACAAAAACGCCGGGTGCGCTATGCGTACCCGGCTCAATGGTTATTTCACGTCAAAACGGTCCAGATCCATCACCTTCGCCCACGCTGCAACGAAGTCGCGAACGAACTTCTCGTGAGCATCACTGCTGGCGTACACCTCTGCCAGCGCGCGAAGGACAGCGTTAGAGCCGAAGACCAGGTCAGCGCGAGTGGCAGTGTATTTCACTTCACCGCTGGTGCGATCGCTTCCGGCAAACAGCTCGTTCGATTCATCGGTCGCCTTCCACTGAGTGTTCATATCCAGCAGATTCACGAAGAAGTCATTGCTCAGCACGCCTTCGCGGTTGGTGAACACACCATTTTTACTGCCGTCAAAGTTTGCACCCAGTACGCGCAGGCCGCCGATCAGCACCGTCATTTCTGGTGCGGTTAACGTCAACTGCTGGGCTTTATCAATCAGCAGCGATTCGGTGGTGGAAACATCAACCTGCGCACGATAGTTACGGAAACCGTCAGCAATCGGTTCAAGCAGGTTAAACATATCGATATCCGTCTGATCCTGACGTGCATCCACACGGCCCGGCGTGAACGGTACGGTGACGTAAACGCCTGCCGCTTTCGCCGCCTGCTCAACGCCTACCACACCCGCGAGCACGATGATATCGGCCAGTGAGGCTTTATTGGTGGTGCGCTGAATAGCTTCCAGAGCAGGCAATGCACGTACGGCTGCGGCGTTAACATCCCAGTTGCGCTGAGGCGCAAGCGCCAGACGCGCACCGTTGGCACCGCCACGCTTGTCACCGCCGCGGAAGGTTGAGGCCGACGCCCATGCCACGGAAATCAGTTCGCTGACGGAGAGCCCGGATGCTGCAATTTCCGCCTTCAGGCTCTCAATGTCCTCTTTGGTCGGATTGAATACTGCCTCCGGCAGCGGATCCTGCCAGATCAGATCTTCTTTCGGCACTTCCGGGCCAAGATAACGCGATTTTGGCCCCATATCGCGGTGGGTCAGTTTGAACCACGCGCGGGCGAAGGCTTCGTTGAAAGCCTGCGGATCGTTCAGGAAGCGACGGGAAATTTTTTCGAATTCCGGGTCAAAACGCAGCGTCAGGTCGGTAACCAGCATAGTCGGTTTGCGTTTTTTCGACGGGTCGAACGGGTCTGGCATGATCTCAGGCGCGTCCACGGCTTCAAACTGAATCGCACCGGCCGGGCTACGGGTTTGTACCCATTCGTATTTGAACAGGTTCTCGAAGAAGTAGTTGCTCCACTGGGTCGGGGTTTGTGACCAGATGACTTCCAGACCGGAAGTAATGGCGTCAGCGCCAATACCGGTACCGTGCGTGCTGGCCCAGCCCAGGCCCTGCGCTTCAATCGGTGACGCTTCCGGGTCTGTGCCAACGTGCGTTGCTTCACCCGCACCATGAGTTTTACCGAGCGTATGCCCCCCGGCAATCAGCGCCACGGTCTCTTCGTCGTTCATTCCCATGTTACCGAAGGTGGCGCGAATGGCTGCCGCCGCGGACAGCGGTTCACCGCTGGCGTTTGGTCCTTCCGGGTTAACGTAGATCAGCCCCATTTCAGTGGCCGCCAGCGGACGTTTCGCCAGCGCTTCCGGGTCACGATGGGTCAGCCAGGCTTTTTCATCCCCCCAGTTAACGTCGAGATCCGGTTCCCAGACATCTTCACGCCCGGCACCAAAACCAAAGGTGCGGAAGCCGGAGTTTTCCAGCGCCACGTTACCCGCAAGAATAAACAGGTCGGCCCAGGAGATTTTTTGACCATATTTTTGCTTGATCGGCCACAGCAGACGGCGAGCTTTATCCAGACTGACGTTATCTGGCCAGGAGTTCAGCGGCGCAAAGCGCTGTTGACCTCGTCCGGCACCGCCGCGTCCGTCAACGGAGCGATAGGTTCCCGCACCGTGCCAGGCCATGCGAATAAACAGGCCCGCATAGCTGCCCCAGTCGGCAGGCCACCACGGTTGAGAGTCGGTTAAGAGTGCTTTGAGATCGCCCTTGAGGGCGGAGTAATCCAGCTTGCTAAATTCTTTGCGGTAGTCGAAGTCTTCGCCCAGAGGGTTCGAACGATTGGAATGTTGGTTAAGAAGATCGATGCGGAGTTGTTTTGGCCACCAGTCGCGGCTGCCTGTACCTGCCCCCGCGCTGTGATCGACGCCGCCCTGGTGGAACGGGCATTTGCCGACTGATGCCGCTTTATTGCTCTCGTCTGACGTGCTCATCGCTATGCTCCCTTTTACAGTGTTACCGTTACGATATACACCACTAGCAATAAGATATAGTTGAATTAATCCACAGATTCGATAGCTAATACCTTTTAACTTTTAGCCAGACTAAAAAGCCCTCCATTCAGGAGGGCTTGATGTTTATTACGCCGGGCGAACACCGAGCGTATGACAAATGGCGTAGCTCATTTCCGCGCGGTTCAGCGTGTAGAAGTGGAAATCTTTTACCCCTTCCCGACTTAAAATTTTCACCATGTCCATTGCGATATTGGCACCCACCAGCTTGCGCGTTTCCGGATCATCGTCCAGCCCTTCGTACATTTTGGACATCCACAGCGGAATGCGTACGTTGGTCATATCGGCAAATTTCTTCGCCTGTTTGAAGTTAGAGACCGGCAGAATACCCGGGATGATTTCCACGTCGATACCCGCAGAAACGCAGCGGTCGCGGAAGCGCAGGTAGCTTTCCACATCAAAGAAGAACTGAGTAATGGCCCGGTTCGCACCGGCATCCACTTTACGCTTCAGATTAAGGAGGTCGGCCTGAGCGCTTTTCGCTTCCGGATGCACTTCCGGGTACGCCGCCACGGAGATATCAAAATCGGCAACGTCTTTCAGCAGCGCGACCAGATCCGCCGCATACATTTCCGGCTTACCGCTACCCGGCGGCAGGTCGCCGCGCAGGGCGACGATATGACGAATCCCGTTATTCCAGTAATCCTGGGCGATAGCACGCAGCTCGTCACCGATGGCGTCGATACAGGTCAGATGCGGCGCCGCTTCCAGACCGGTTCTGTCTTTAATGCCTTTAATAATGCTGTGCGTACGGTCACGCTCGCCGGAGTTCGCGCCGTAGGTCACGGAGACAAATTTCGGTTTCAGGCTGCTCAGGCGATCGATAGAGCTCCAGAGGGTTTGCTCCATTTCACTGGTGCGCGGCGGGAAAAATTCAAAAGAGACGTTAATCTGGCCGTTTACTTCGGCCAGGCTCTGATTCAGGGCTTCCCGCTGGTTGGCGTGAAAAAAGCTCATACCTTACCTCTATCTTTCGCGTGTCGTTGTTTGTTGTGTTGTGAACTTCTATACGTTTAGACGTCCAGATGTAAAAATGACGGAAAAGCGGAGTGACGTCAACAGAAATAATCAACAATAACGGTGAGGAATGCTCAGGGAAGATGAAGGAAATTCATGATGGGGTGAGTGCGGTTGGTTGCCCTCACCCTGGCCCTCTCCCGCCGGGAGAGGGAACACGCGGGATTACAGCAACTTAGCGAGACGATTGATGTCCGACTGGATCGCCCCGGCGGTGACATCACGCCCTGCACCCGGGCCACGGATCACCAGTGGGTTATCGCGGTACCAGCGGCTTTCGATTGCAAAGACGTTATCGCAAGGCAGCAGCGCCGCCAGCGGATGTTCAGGACGCACCGCCTCAACCCCCACACGCGCTTTACCGTTGGCCTCGAAACGCGCCACATAGCGCAGCACCAGCCCCATCTCGTTTGCGGCTTCCAGACGTTGCAGCATCTGCTCGTTCAGTTCATCACCGTTTTCAAAGAAGTGATCAATGGATCCTTCCTCGCAGCCTGCCGGCACCAGCGACTCGACGCGAACAGCGCCGGGTTCAATGTCATAACCGGCTTCACGCGCCAGGATCACCAGCTTACGCATCACATCTTTACCGGAAAGATCGACGCGGGGATCGGGTTCGGTTAGCCCCTGCTGCCACGCCTGATCCACCAGGTCAGTGAACGGTACGGTGCCATCAAACTGCAGGAACAGCCAGGAGAGCGTACCGGAGAAAATACCGCTCAGCGCCAGAATGCTGTCGCCGCTTTCAATCAGATCGCGCACGGTATGGTTAACCGGCAGACCCGCGCCTACGGTGGCGTTATAGAGCCAGTGACGACCGGTTTTTTCGAACGCGTCGTGGATCTGACGGTACTTATCGGTGCTGCTTGCCCCCGCCAGTTTGTTCGCACTGATGACGTGGAAACCGTGGCTGGCGAAATCAAGATACTGATCGGCAAGCTGTTCGCTGGCAGTAACGTCCAGCACCACCAGATCGTCATACGGGTGCGCGCGCATCCACAGGAACAGCGACTCTTCGTCCTGTTCAACCGCTTCATCATTAAAGAAGGCAAGTGCGCGGCTGGCATCCAGCCCCTCGTAGTTCAACAGACTGCGGCGGCTGTCCACCACTCCGGCGAGGATAAATTCAAAGCCGGTACGTGCTGAGAGCGTGACCTGCTCGCGCGCGAACAGCTCCAGCCAGCGAGAACCGATGTTGCCTTTACCGAACAACACCAGGCCGATGCGTTTTTCCGCACGGAACAGAGAGGTATGCAGACCCTGAATCAGGCTCTCAGTTGGCCCTTTACGCAGGACGGCAACGAGGCTGATGCCCTCTTCCGACTGCCAGGTAAATTCAACCGGTTGCCCTTTCAGCTGTTGCCAGAAGCGGTGGCAGTGCAGTGGGTTACGGGTGACGCCCGCGCCCACCATCGCCACCAGCGCCAGCCCCTGACGCAGACGAAGCTCGCCCGGCAGGCCCGCTTCATCCAAAATTTTTAGCGCGCTGTCCGCCACTTCGGCGGTGTAGCAGAACTGCAGCAGTTGACGGTCGTTATGTACGCCAACCGCCAGCGGACGCACCTGAGCACGTTTGAGGATCGTGTCGATATCTTTATGCGCCAGTTTGAAGTCCTGGCCCGCCGGGACCTGGAACTCAATCAGGCAGATGTCGTCGTGGCTGGTGACAATACGCGCCCCCGTACCGGATGCCAGCACGCGTTCGATGCGCGTGGAGCCCTGATCCGGGGTGTAACTGCAGCGCAACTGCAAATCGATATCGCTGCCGGAAACCGGCTGCAGCGTACGCGCGTGCAGAACCGGCGCGGCCAGACGTGCCAGCTCGCTGGCTTCATCCAGGCGCAGCAGCGGCAGCAGGCAGGCGTCTTTCACCTTGCGTGGATCAGCGCTGTAAACACCGGCGACGTCACTCCAGATGGTGACGCGGGACACGCCTGCCAGGGCACCGATTTGCGTCGCCGAGTAGTCAGAGCCGTTACGCCCCAACAGCACGGTTTCCCCGGCATTGCTGCGGCTGATAAAGCCGGTCACCACAATGCGTTTACCCGGATGCTGTACCAGCAACTGTTGCAGCAGCGGGTAGGATAGACCTTCGTCCACCTGTGGCTGTGCGGCGCGTTCGGCACGCAGGAAATCACGCGCGTCGAGCCAGTCAGCCTCAACGCCCAGATGTTGCAGCACGGCGGCCATCAGGCGCGCAGACCACACTTCACCGTGCCCCACCACTTCGGCGTACACCGCATCGGTAATACCGCTGTCCAGCAGGGCGGCCAGACGTTCAAGGTCATGCGTAAAAGCGCTAATCAGCCCATCCGCCACGTCTGCGGGCAGCAAACCGGCAATCAGCTCGCTCTGGTAACGGCGTAAGGACTGTTGCACCTGATGCGCAGAGAGGCGATCGGTCTGGCTCAATTTCAGCCAGCTAATCAGCTGGTTGGTGGTGCTGCCCGCCGCAGAGACAACCATCATGTCACCCGGCTGTGAATACTCTGTCATGATCCCTGCAACGCGCAGGTAACACTTCACATCAGCAAGACTACTACCACCAAACTTGTGCAGTTGACGACCCTTCGCCCCTGCCTGCGCTATCACACTCATGATTACCCCTTGGCTGCGACCCGGAAGCCATTTTCCAGATCGGCAATTAAATCTTCAGAATCTTCAATACCGGTTGAGATCCGCAGCAGCGTCTCAGAAATCCCGGCGGCGGCACGTGCCTCTGGTGCCATACCTGCGTGCGTCATGGTCGCAGCGTGGGAGATCAAACTTTCAACCCCACCTAACGATTCCGCCAGCGTAAACAATGACAGCCCGCTCAGGAAGCGACGCAGCATTTGCTCGTCACCGTCCAGTTCAAAACTTAACATCGCGCCAAACCCTTTCTGCTGACGCGCGGCAATCTCGTGCCCCTGGTTTTCAGGCAGCGACGGGTGATAAAGCTTCTTCACCAGCGGCTGCGTTTTCAGGAAATCGACAATCGCCTGGGCATTGCGCTGTGCCACCTCCATACGCGGCGACAGCGTGCGAATCCCGCGTAACAGCAGATAGCTGTCGAAGGCCCCGGCGGTGACGCCAATGTTATTGGCCCACCATGCCAGTTCGGTGACAACGTCGGGATCTTTTGCAATCACCACGCCTGCGACGACATCAGAATGACCGTTCAGATATTTAGTGCATGAATGCAATACCAGATCTGCACCCAGCGCCAGTGGGTTCTGAAGGGCCGGACTGAGGAACGTATTATCCACTACACTTATCGCTCCCGCATCCCTTGTGAGCTGACAAATTTTCGCAATATCGACAACGCGCAACAATGGATTGCTTGGACTTTCCACCAGCACCAGCTTCGGCTTCTCTGCCAGCGCCTGTTTCAGCGCCTGTTCGTCATTTTGATCGACAAACAGTACCCGGTAACAGCCGCGTTTTGCCAAGCTATCAAACAGACGATAGCTGCCGCCGTAACAGTCGTGCGGCGCAACCAGCAGATCGCCCGGCTTCAGGAACACGGTAGTCACCAGATGAATGGCAGACATGCCGGTATTGGTTAATACTGCCCCTGCGCCACCTTCCAGTTCCGCCAGCGCGCGCTGGGTAACATCACGCGTAGGGTTGCCACGACGCGAGTAGTCATGCGCACGGGGTTCATTAAATCCGGTGAAATTATAGGTACTGGAAAGATGAATCGGCGGGACAACACAGCCGTACTGCTCGTCATCATTCAATCCGCTACGCACTGCGATGGTGGCCTGTTTACGCGTCATGGTGAAGGCTTCCTGGCTAATTAGGTGAAAAGTCAGGCACCAGAGTAAACATTGAAAGTATGGACGTCAATACATCTGGACATCTAAACTTCTTTGCGTATAGATTGAGCAATGCGCAAATAGCCGTTAAAATTATATGCTTTAGTGCACGCTGCAGCGGCAATATCCGTGCCACGGTATCGTCTCTACGGTAAACTACGCAGGTTTACGGTTCAAAACCGACGGTTACAGGTTTTGCACCTTTAGATTAATGACTGAGAGGATTAAAGGTATCTCATGGCTGAATGGAGCGGCGAATATATCAGCCCATACGCTGAGCACGGTAAGAAGAGTGAGCAAGTAAAGAAAATTACGGTTTCCATTCCTCTGAAGGTGTTGAAGATCCTCACCGATGAACGTACGCGTCGTCAGGTGAACAACCTGCGCCACGCAACCAACAGCGAACTGCTGTGCGAAGCGTTTCTGCATGCGTTTACCGGCCAACCGTTGCCGAACGATGACGACCTGCGCAAAGAGCGTAGCGACGAAATCCCGGAAGAGGCGAAGGTGATCATGCGTGAACTGGGTATCGACCCGGAGACGTGGGAATACTGATAAGCGGATACAAAAAAGGCACCTTGCGGTGCCTTTTTTTCGGGAAACTTATTTAGCGCCCGGGATGCTGAAACGCTTGTTGAAGCGGTCAACACGGCCACCGGTTGCAACGTCACGCTGCTTACCAGTGTAGAACGGGTGGCATTTGCCGCACACGTCCAGGTTCAGATCGTGACCCACGGTAGAGCGGATCTGGATAGAGTTACCGCAAGAGCAGTTTGCAGTAATCATTTCGTATTTCGGGTGAATATCTTTTTTCATGGGAGAACCTCAGTTAAGGCCGCGTCGCTCTTCCAGCCCTAACGCCAGACACCACGCGATGTTGAATGTAAGTTCTTTGGCGTAAAGTACACCAAAGGCGGCGAATCATACAGAATTTGACCAACGTATGCAAACTGATCCGCACGCCGCTTTCACTAATGTGTATACTAACGCGCCACTTTTCAAGTCAGGAAGATTCGATGCCCGTCGCTCACGTTGCCCTGCCCGTTCCGCTTCCCCGCACGTTTGACTATCTGCTGCCCGACAGCATGAGCGTTAAAGCGGGCTGTCGCGTGACCGTGCCCTTTGGCAAACAGCAGCGCGTAGGGATCGTCGTCTCCGTCAGCGACAAGAGCGAATTGCCGCTTAACGAACTGAAATCGGTCGTTGAGGTGCTCGACAGCGAGCCCGTTTACTCCACCAGCACCTGGCGACTGCTACTATGGGCGGCGGATTATTATCATCATCCGATTGGCGATGTTCTGTTCCACGCTTTACCGATTATGCTGCGCCAGGGCAAAAGCGCCAGCCACGCGCCAATGTGGTACTGGTTTGCGACCGAACAGGGCCAGGCGGTGGACATTAACAGCCTGAAGCGCTCCCAGAAACAACAGCAGGCGCTGGCCGCCCTGCGTCAGGGGAAAATCTGGCGCCATCAGGTCGATGAGCTGGAAGTCAGCGAAACCGCGCTCCAGGCACTACGAAAAAAAGGGCTGAGCGAACTGGCAAGCGAGGCTCCGGCCCTGTATGACTGGCGGGAGCGATTTTCCGTCTCTGGCGATCGCCTGCGCCTGAACACCGAGCAGGCCACCGCCGTGGGGGCGATCCACAGTGCCTCCGGCCATTTCTCCGCCTGGCTACTGGCCGGGGTCACCGGTTCCGGCAAGACAGAAGTCTATCTCAGTGTGCTGGAAAACGTGCTCGCGCAGGGCAAACAGGCGCTGGTGATGGTGCCGGAAATTGGCCTGACGCCGCAAACCATCGCGCGCTTTCGCGAGCGGTTTAATGCGCCAGTTGAGGTGCTGCACTCTGGCCTGAATGACAGCGAACGCCTCAGCGCCTGGCTGAAAGCGAAAAACGGCGAAGCGGCGATCGTGATTGGCACCCGTTCATCACTGTTTACACCGTTCAAAAATCTTGGCGTCATCGTCATTGATGAAGAACACGACAGCTCTTATAAGCAGCAGGAAGGCTGGCGGTATCACGCCCGCGATCTGGCCGTCTATCGGGCGCACAGCGAGCAAATCCCCATTATTCTGGGCTCTGCTACCCCGGCGCTCGAAACGCTGCATAATGTTCGTCAGCGTAAATACCATATGCTGCGCCTGACGCGTCGCGCGGGGAATGCGCGTCCGGCCATTCAACACGTGCTGGATCTGAAAGGTCAGCAGGTGCAGGTGGGGTTAGCACCTGCCCTTATCACCCGGATGCGTCAGCATTTGCAGGCGGGCAATCAGGTTATTTTGTTCCTCAACAGACGCGGCTTTGCCCCGGCACTGCTGTGTCACGACTGCGGCTGGATCGCAGAATGCCCGCGTTGCGACCACTACTACACCTTCCATCAGGCCCAGCGCCATTTGCGCTGCCACCACTGCGACAGCCAGCGCCCGGTGCCGCGTCAGTGCCCGTCGTGCGGGTCAACGCACATCGTGCCGGTCGGTCTGGGCACTGAACAACTGGAACAGGCCCTGGAGCCGTTCTTCCCGGATGTGCCCATTTCCCGAATCGACAGGGACACCACCAGCCGTAAAGGGGCGCTGGAGCAGCAGCTGGCAGAAGTGCATCGCGGTGGCGCGCGCATCCTGATTGGCACCCAGATGCTGGCCAAAGGTCATCACTTCCCGGACGTGACGCTGGTTGCCCTGCTGGATGTCGATGGCGCACTGTTCTCTGCCGATTTCCGCTCAGCCGAGCGTTTTGCCCAGCTTTATACCCAGGTGGCCGGACGCGCGGGACGCGCCGGGAAACAGGGCGAAGTGGTACTGCAAACGCACCATCCTGAGCATCCGTTGCTGCAAACCCTGCTGCACAAAGGCTATGACGCGTTTGCCGAGCAGGCGCTGGCTGAACGCCAGACCATGCAGCTTCCCCCGTGGACCAGCCACGTGATCATCCGCGCGGAAGATCATAACAACCAGCAGGCGCCGCTTTTCCTGCAGCAGTTGAGAAACCTTCTGCAGGCCAGCCCGCTGGTCGATAATCAATTGTGGATTTTAGGGCCGGTTCCGGCGCTGGCCCCCAAGCGCGGCGGACGTTTTCGCTGGCAGATTTTGCTGCAACACCCTTCGCGCATCCGTTTACAGCACATCGTCAGCGGCACGCTGGCCTTGATCAACACCCTGCCAGAAGCGCGCAAAGTGAAGTGGGTGCTTGACGTTGATCCCATCGAAGGCTGAAGCCGGATCGAAAAATTTAACGTCCCTCACACTTTTTATGAAAATTCTGTAACCGATTCCATTAACTATCTGTAAAAATGGTGGCGTCAGAAGTTCGGTGTTCAGGCGAGGAGAAGACGTTGAAGTCCAGGAAAGAGGTTGCCACGGCGACCATGAAAGACGTTGCCCAGAAAGCACAAGTCTCTACGGCAACCGTGTCCCGCGCATTAATGAACCCGGATAAAGTCTCTCAGGCGACCCGCAACCGGGTAGAACAGGCCGCGCTGGAAGTGGGGTATTTCCCACAGGCGATGGGGCGTAACGTTAAACGTAATGAGTCGCGGACCATCCTGGTGATTGTGCCGGACATCTGCGATCCCTTCTTCAGCGAAATTATTCGCGGCATCGAAGTGACCGCTGCGGAGCAAGGGTATCTGGTGCTCATTGGCGACTGCGCGCACCAGAATCAGCAGGAAAAAACCTTTATCGACCTCATTATCACCAAGCAGATCGACGGCATGCTGCTGCTTGGTTCGCGCCTGCCGTTTGATGCCAGCATTGAAGAGCAGCGCAATTTACCGCCGATGGTGATGGCCAACGAGTTTGCGCCGGAGCTGGAACTGCCAACGGTGCATATTGATAACCTGACCGCCGCGTTCAACGCCGTTAACTACCTGCAGGAGCTGGGGCTTAAACGGATTGGCTGCATTGCCGGGCCAGAAGAGATGCCGCTGTGTCACTATCGCCTGCAGGGCTATGTTCAGGCGCTTCGCCGAACCGGCGTGACGGTTGATCCGCACTACATTGCGCGCGGTAATTTTTCCTTCGAAGCCGGTGGTCAGGCGCTGGAAAAACTACTGGCGTTGCCTGAGCCGCCTACCGCAGTGTTCTGCCACAGCGACGTGATGGCGCTGGGGGCATTATCGTATGCGAAACGCCGCGGCCTGCGCATACCGAAAGATTTGTCGATTATCGGTTTCGATAATATTTCGCTTTCAGAATTTTGCGATCCCCCGCTCTCAACCGTTTCGCAACCACGCTACGACATTGGCCGTGAAGCGATGCTTCTTTTGCTCGATCAGTTGCAGGGTCAAACAGTTAGCAGCGGATCGAGATTGCTGGACTGCGAACTGATTATTCGTGGTTCTACCCAGGCATTGACTTAAAGTAAATGTCTTTAGGACACCCTTATCTGGTCAAAGCCCCGCCGCTTAAGTAACATGGCGGACTGACGAACGAATAAATACAGCGAAACGATAGTGGCACAACGAGATTATGTACGTCGCGGCCAGCCGGCACCTTCGCGACGCAAAAAGAGTAGCGCAAAGAAAAAGCAACGTAACCTGCCTGCTGTCTCGCCAGCAATGGTCGCTATTGCTGCGGCGGTACTGGTGGCCTTCATCGGCGGCCTGTACTTTATCACGCACCATAAAAAAGAAGAGGCTGAGGCCCTTCAGGGCAACAAAGTGGTTGGAAATGGTCTGCCACCGAAGCCTGAAGAGCGCTGGCGCTATATTAAAGAGCTGGAAAGCCGTCAGCCTGGCGTGCGTGCGCCGACCGAGCCATCCGCCGGTGGCGAGGTGAAAAATGCCGATCAGCTAACGGACGAACAGCGTCAGTTGCTGGCACAGATGCAGGCAGATATGCGCCAGCAGCCTACGCAGCTGAATGAAGTGCCGTGGAATGAACAAACGCCGGCGCAGCGTCAGCAAACACTGCAACTGCAGCGCCAGCGTCAGGCACAGATTCAGCAGCAACAACAACAGCAGCAGTGGACGCAAAACCAGCCGGTACAGCAGCCTAAAGCGCAGCCGCGCGTGACGGAACAGCCGTACCAGCAGCCGCAAACGCGAACGGCGCAGTCTCAGCCTGCTCAGCAGCCAAAGGCCCAGACGCAGAAGCAAACGGCTCAACCGTATCAGGATCTGCTGCAGACACCTGCGCATACCACCGCGCAGCAGCCGAAAACACAGCAGGCCGCACCGGTCACCAAAGAGACCGAGGCACCGAAGCAAACGGCTGAGAAGAAAGACGAACGCCGCTGGATGGTGCAGTGCGGTTCGTTCAAAGGTGCCGAGCAGGCCGAAACGGTCCGTGCTCAGCTGGCATTTGAAGGATTTGACTCGCGCATTACCACCAATAACGGCTGGAATCGCGTGGTGATTGGCCCGGTCAAAGGCAAAGAAAATGCCGATGGCACCATTTCTCGTTTGAAAGTCGCCGGTCACACAAACTGCATCCGACTTGCTTCCGGGGGTTGAAACCCCCAAATTCCCCCCCATCTATCTTTCTATTCAGCCCTGAGCACAGGCTCAGGGCTTCTGTTTCCCGATTCTGTAACCAGGGGGTCTGCTCGTGACAACAATAGTAAGTGTACGCCGTAACGGCCACGTGGTAATCGCCGGTGATGGCCAGGCCACGCTGGGTAATACCGTAATGAAAGGCAACGTGAAAAAAGTCCGTCGTTTATACAACGACAAAGTGATCGCCGGTTTTGCAGGCGGCACGGCTGATGCTTTCACGCTGTTTGAACTGTTTGAACGTAAACTGGAAATGCACCAGGGTCATCTGGTGAAAGCCGCCGTGGAGCTGGCGAAAGACTGGCGAACCGACCGCATGCTGCGCAAACTCGAAGCGCTGCTGGCCGTGGCCGATGAAACCGCATCGCTGATCATCACCGGTAACGGTGACGTCATTCAGCCGGAAAACGACCTGATTGCCATCGGCTCTGGCGGCCCTTATGCCCAGGCTGCGGCTCGCGCACTGTTGGAGAATACCGACATGAATGCGCGTGATATCGCTGTGAAGGCGTTGGATATTGCGGGTGATATCTGCATCTATACCAACCACAACCACACCATCGAAGAATTGACCTCTAAAGCGTAAGGATCTCCCATGTCTGAAATGACCCCACGCGAAATTGTCAGCGAACTGGACAAACATATTATCGGCCAGGATAACGCCAAGCGTTCCGTGGCTATTGCTCTGCGTAACCGCTGGCGCCGCATGCAGCTCGACGAAGAGCTGCGCCATGAAGTGACGCCAAAAAACATTCTGATGATCGGCCCAACCGGTGTCGGTAAAACCGAAATCGCTCGCCGTCTGGCGAAACTGGCTAACGCGCCGTTCATCAAAGTTGAAGCCACTAAGTTCACCGAAGTGGGCTATGTAGGTAAAGAAGTTGACTCTATCATCCGCGATCTGACCGACTCGGCAATCAAGATGGTTCGCGTTCAGGCGATCGAGAAAAACCGCTATCGCGCGGAAGAGATGGCTGAAGAGCGTATTCTTGACGTGCTGATCCCGCCGGCGAAAAACAACTGGGGCCAGGCTGAACAGCAGGCTGAACCGTCTGCGGCACGTCAGGCATTCCGCAAAAAGCTGCGCGAAGGCCAGCTGGATGACAAAGAGATTGAGATCGATCTCGCCGCCGCGCCAATGGGTGTGGAAATCATGGCACCTCCTGGCATGGAGGAGATGACCAGCCAGCTGCAGTCCATGTTCCAGAACCTGGGCGGTCAGAAACAGAAAGCGCGTAAGCTGAAAATCAAAGATGCGATGAAGCTGCTGATTGAAGAAGAAGCAGCAAAGCTGGTGAACCCGGAAGAGCTGAAGCAGGATGCGATCGACGCGGTTGAGCAGCACGGTATCGTGTTTATCGACGAAATCGATAAGATCTGTAAGCGCGGTAACGCGTCCGGCCCGGACGTCTCCCGTGAAGGCGTGCAGCGCGACCTGCTGCCGCTGGTAGAAGGTTGCACCGTCTCCACCAAGCACGGCATGGTCAAAACGGACCACATCCTGTTTATCGCGTCCGGTGCGTTCCAGATTGCCAGCCCGTCTGACCTGATCCCGGAACTGCAGGGTCGTCTGCCTATCCGCGTTGAGCTGCAGGCGCTGACCACTGAAGATTTCGAACGTATCCTGACCGAGCCAAACGCGTCTGTGACCGTACAGTACAAAGCGCTGATGGCGACCGAAGGCGTGAACATTGAGTTCACCGAAGACGGTATCAAACGCATCGCCCAAGCGGCCTGGCAGGTCAACGAAACCACCGAGAACATCGGTGCGCGTCGTCTGCACACGGTGCTGGAACGCCTGATGGAAGATATCTCTTATGATGCGAGCGACCTGAACGGTCAAACCATTACTATTGACGCAGAATATGTGGGTAAACACCTGGATGCGTTAGTGGCAGATGAAGATCTGAGCCGTTTTATCCTATAATCGCGGTTACTGCATTCTCATCACATTTAATGGGGGCTAACGCCCCCATTTTTTTGGCTTAATAACTATGACTGATATCAGCCGTACTCAGGCGTGGCTCGAAAGTCTGCGCCCTAAAACCCTTCCTCTGGCCTTTGCCGCGATTATCGTCGGTACCGTCCTTGCCTGGTGGCAGGGGTATTTCAATCCGCTGGTTGCCGTGCTGGCGCTGGTCACCGCCGGTTTGTTGCAGATCCTCTCTAATCTCGCCAACGACTACGGCGATGCGGTTAAGGGTAGCGATAAGCCTGACCGTATCGGCCCTCTGCGCGGGATGCAGAAAGGGGTGATTACGCAGGCACAGATGAAGCGCGCGTTGATTATCACCGTGGTACTGATTTGTTTATCCGGCCTGGCGCTGGTGACGGTCGCCTCGAAAACCACCAGTGATTTCATTGGTTTTCTGGTGCTGGGCCTGCTCGCTATTATCGCCGCCATTACCTATACCGTCGGCACGCGCCCTTACGGTTATATCGGCCTGGGTGATATTTCCGTGCTGGTATTTTTTGGCTGGCTGAGCGTGATGGGCAGCTGGTACTTACAGGCGCATACGCTTATTCCTGCCCTGTTCCTGCCCGCCACCGCCTGCGGTCTGCTGGCAACGGCGGTACTTAATATCAACAACCTGCGCGATATCGACAGCGACCGTGAGAACGGCAAAAACACGCTGGCCGTGCGTCTGGGGCCGGTTAACGCGCGTCGCTATCATGCCTGTCTGCTGATGGGCGCCCTGCTCTGCCTCGCACTGTTCAACCTGATCTCACTGCATAGTCTCTGGGGCTGGCTGTTTGTGCTCGCCGCGCCGCTGCTGATTAAACAGGCCCGCTTTGTGATGCGTGAGCTCAGCCCGGCAGCCATGCCACCGATGCTTGAGCGCACGGTAAAAGGCGCACTGCTCACTAACCTGTTGTTCGTGATAGGGATTGTCCTGAGCCAGACGCTGAGTTAACTGACAAATATCAATTAACAATTGATGATTTTGCCAACAACGCATTTCGCACGATATACTGAACACATTCGCAGCAACAGAGCGTTAAACCTATGAAATACGATACCTCCGAGCTTTGTGACATCTACCAGGAAGATGTCAACGTCGTTGAACCGCTGTTCTCCAACTTTGGTGGACGGTCTTCGTTTGGCGGACAAATCATCACGGTGAAATGTTTCGAGGATAACGGGTTGCTGTACGATCTGCTCGAACAGAACGGTCGTGGTCGCGTGCTGCTGGTTGATGGCGGCGGCTCCGTACGTCGTGCATTGATTGACGCAGAACTGGCCGGAATTGCCGTGCAAAACGAATGGGAAGGCATTGTGGTCTACGGTTCAGTACGCCAGGTGGACGATCTCGAAGACCTCGATATCGGCATTCAGGCGATTGCCGCCATTCCGGTAGGCGCCGCAGGTGAAGGCATTGGCGAAAGCGATATCCGCGTCAATTTCGGCGGCGTGACCTTCTTCTCCGGCGACCATCTCTATGCCGATAACACCGGCATTATCCTCTCCGAAGATCCGCTGGATATTGAGTAGTAAACAGTAAGCGAGCGCCATAAAAAAACCGCCAACAGCAATGTGGCGGTTTTTTTGTCCCTCGGGATTCGCGGTCCGTTGGGAAGGCTTGCAGGCTAACACCAAGGATCTTCATCATACTCTCGTCCAAACCTTGGGCAACCCCTCAGAAGCTTTATAAAATCCTAATTGTTTATGAATACCTTAACACCACGGTTGCTGCTTATTATGATGCAGCGTCCCTTTCCGCCATCTCGCAAATGGGCATCGGTCCAGGGAAAGGTGTATTCACAACCGTAAAACAGGCTAATACCAGGGCTTGTGTCCACCGACTTATCACCGGTGGTGAACGGTGGAGCGGTTAGCTGCAGGGACCGCATAATGAAACGCTATTTATGTATCGCGTTCATTGTCGCCAGCGTACTCGTTGTGAAGAGTGATGAACCCAATGTGTTCTTTGCTTTTGCTACGACAGCGCAGGACAAGTAGCGTTAAGGCCGCCTTGGGCGGCCTTTTTTATGGTTATTACCAATTCGCGATAACCATAAAAAAGCCGGGTGGCGGCTTCGCCTTACCCGGCCTACTCAGTTCAATCCCAGGGGAATTAAACCTCTTCCATACGTCCCAGCAGCGCCTGCAGACGTTCCTGCCAGCCGTTCTGCTGTTCACGCAGCTGGTTGTTTTCGCGCTCCAGTTCTTCACGGCCGTGCTGAGCTGTCTGCACTTCTTGCGCCAGGCTGTTGTTCTTTTCTTTCAGCTCTTCAATTTCCATCTGCAGCAGCGTGATGGTGTCAATCGCCTGCTGTACTTTCGATTCCAGTTTCTCAAACACTTCTAAAGACATGATCCTACCTCTCCTGAATTGCAAGGCGACGCTTTAACGTAAACGCGCACAACATCTATGCCGATTGTATGAAGCCCCGTCGCCCCTGTCCAGCGACACACCGCGCAGATCGCGGTTTGCAACACTTTTCGGCCTCGTCCTGGTGCGTTCGCGGCAATTACCCCTAAGTTGTTAACTCATTAGTTAATGAAATGATTCAGCTCACACTCTCGCGCTGATGCAAAAATGCGCTTTATGGCGCGTAAACGCTCATTTTATTGACGCAGACCACACATTTTGATTTCGATATTTCTCGTTTTTGCTCGTTAACGATAAATTAACACTATGTCTACAGGACATCATGGCTGTCACGGGCGGCCATGCTAACAATAAACATCAATCTCTTCAGGATTCCGATTATGAGTCAGACATCAACCTTAAAAGGCCAGTGCATTGCCGAGTTCCTTGGTACCGGGTTGTTGATATTCTTCGGAGTGGGCTGTGTTGCTGCACTGAAAGTGGCGGGTGCCAGTTTTGGTCAGTGGGAAATCAGTATTATCTGGGGTCTGGGTGTGGCAATGGCCATCTACCTGACTGCGGGGGTTTCTGGCGCACATCTTAACCCGGCGGTGACCATCGCACTGTGGCTGTTCGCGTGCTTCGACGGACGCAAAGTTGTTCCTTTCATTATTTCTCAATTTGCCGGCGCGTTTTGCGCAGCGGCGTTAGTTTACGGGCTTTATTACAATCTTTTCATCGACTTCGAACAGACGCATCATATGGTGCGCGGCAGCGTCGAAAGTCTGGATCTGGCAGGTATCTTCTCTACATATCCAAACCCGCATATCAATTTTGTGCAGGCGTTCGCAGTTGAAATGGTGATTACCGCTATTCTGATGGGCGTTATCCTGGCGCTGACCGACGACGGAAACGGCATTCCGCGCGGCCCGCTGGCACCTCTGCTGATTGGCCTGCTGATTGCGGTGATCGGCGCATCCATGGGCCCGCTGACCGGCTTCGCGATGAACCCGGCGCGTGATATCGGACCAAAAGCGTTCGCCTTTATCGCAGGCTGGGGCGACGTGGCCTTCACCGGTGGCAAAGACATTCCTTACTTCCTGGTTCCGCTGTTTGCGCCGGTTGTCGGGGCTGCGCTGGGTGCGTTTAGCTATCGCAAATTAATTGGTCGCCACTTACCGTGCGACACCTGTGTGGACGAGGAGAAAGAGACGACTTCTACCGCACAACAAAAAGCTTCGCTGTAATCTGACTACGGGACTTACACCATGACCGAAAAAAAATATATCGTTGCGCTCGACCAGGGCACCACCAGCTCCCGCGCTGTCGTAATGGATCATGACGCGAACATTGTCAGCGTGTCACAGCGTGAATTTGAGCAAATCTATCCTCGTCCAGGCTGGGTAGAGCACGACCCGATGGAGATCTGGGCATCGCAAAGCTCCACGCTGGTCGAAGTGCTGGCGAAAGCCGATATCAGTTCTGACGAAATAGCCGCGATTGGTATTACCAACCAGCGTGAAACGACAATCGTCTGGGAACGTGAAACCGGCAAGCCAATTTATAACGCCATCGTCTGGCAGTGTCGTCGTACGTCAGAGATTTGCGAACAGCTGAAGCGCGACGGTATGGAAGAGTACGTCCGCAGCGCCACGGGCCTGGTGGTCGACCCGTATTTCTCGGGTACCAAAGTGAAGTGGATCCTTGACCACGTGGAAGGTTCACGTGAGCGTGCAAAACGCGGCGAACTGCTGTTCGGTACCGTCGATACCTGGCTTATCTGGAAGATGACCCAGGGTCGCGTCCACGTCACGGACTACACCAACGCCTCGCGTACCATGCTGTTCAACATCAACACGCTGGAATGGGATGACAAGATGCTGGACGCGCTGGATATTCCACGCGCTATGCTGCCAGAAGTACGTAAATCTTCTGAAGTGTACGGTCAGACCAACATCGGTGGTAAAGGCGGCACGCGTATTCCTATCGCCGGTATCGCCGGTGACCAGCAGGCGGCGCTGTTCGGCCAGCTGTGCGTTAAAGAAGGGATGGCGAAAAACACCTACGGTACCGGCTGCTTTATGCTGATGAACACCGGCGAGAAAGCGGTGAAATCAGAAAACGGTCTGCTGACCACCATCGCCTGCGGCCCACGCGGTGAAGTGAACTATGCGCTGGAAGGTGCGGTGTTCATGGCGGGTGCATCCATCCAGTGGCTGCGCGACGAGATGAAGCTTATCAGCGATGCGTTCGACTCCGAGTACTTCGCCACCAAAGTGAAGGATACCAACGGCGTGTACGTGGTACCTGCGTTTACCGGTCTGGGCGCACCGTACTGGGATCCGTATGCACGCGGCGCGATTTTCGGCCTGACGCGTGGTGTGAATGCTAACCACATTATTCGCGCCACCCTGGAATCTATCGCTTACCAGACGCGCGACGTACTGGAAGCGATGCAGGCTGACTCCGGCATCCGTCTGCACGCGCTGCGCGTGGACGGCGGTGCGGTCGCGAACAACTTCCTGATGCAGTTCCAGTCCGACATTCTGGGCACCCGCGTGGAACGCCCGGAAGTGCGCGAAGTGACCGCGCTGGGTGCGGCGTACCTTGCGGGTCTGGCGGTCGGCTTCTGGCAGAATCTGGACGAGCTGCAGGAAAAAGCGGTTATCGAACGTGAATTCCGCCCTGGCATCGAAACCACCGAGCGTAACTACCGCTACAGCGGCTGGAAGAAAGCGGTGAAACGCGCCCTGGCGTGGGAAGAGCACGAAGAGTAATCATACATTCCCTCTCCCCCGGGGAGAGGGTCAGGGTGAGGGGCTCCGGCTGCACCGGTCCCCTCGCCTCGCCCCACTCTGTGATAAACTTCGTGCAATTCCTTTTGATTGCACGAGTACCTCATGAAACGTGAACTTGCTATCGAGTTTTCCCGCGTTACCGAAGCCGCTGCCCTGGCAGGCTATAAATGGCTTGGCCGTGGCGACAAAAATACCGCCGACGGTGCGGCTGTCCATGCCATGCGCATTGTCCTCAATCAGGTCAATATTGACGGCACTATTGTGATCGGCGAAGGCGAGATCGACGAAGCGCCAATGCTCTACATCGGTGAAAAAGTGGGTACCGGCAAAGGCGATGCCGTGGATATCGCCGTCGACCCGATCGAAGGCACACGCATGACGGCGATGGGTCAGGCCAACGCGCTGGCCGTGCTGGCCGTGGGTGATAAAGGCTGCTTCCTCAACGCACCGGATATGTACATGGAAAAGCTGATCGTCGGTCCAGGCGCGAAAGGCGCCATCGACCTCAGCCTGCCGCTGGAAGAGAACCTGCGTAACGTCGCCAGCGCGCTGAACAAACCGCTGAGCGAACTCACCGTCACCATTCTGGCGAAACCGCGTCACGACGCTACCATCGCGCAGATGCAAAAGCTGGGCGTACGCGTGTTTGCCATCCCGGATGGCGACGTGGCGGCCTCCATTCTGACCTGCATGCCAGACAGTGAAGTGGATGTCCTGTACGGTATTGGCGGCGCGCCGGAAGGCGTGGTCTCTGCTGCGGTGATCCGCGCGCTGGATGGCGACATGCAGGCCCGCCTGCTGCCTCGTCATGAGGTCAAAGGCGACAACGAAGAGAATCGCCGCATTGGCGAAGATGAGCTGGCGCGCTGTGAGGCAATGGGTATCGAAGCCAATAAAGTCCTCGCACTTCACGAAATGGCCCGCAGCGACAACGTTGTTTTCTCCGCGACCGGCATCACCAAAGGCGATCTGCTGGATGGCATCACCCGCAAAGGCAACATGGCGACCACGGAAACGCTGCTGATCCGCGGTAAATCGCGCACCATTCGTCGCATTCAGTCAATTCACTATCTCGACCGTAAAGACCCGGACGTACAGACGCACATTCTGTAAAACCGTTTGATCGATAGAGCTTTCCGGCCCGAATGGGCTGGATATCTTCATCACAAATACGGAAGATAGATCCGAGAAACAGCACAGGAGAAGATCATGGCGGACTGGGTAACAGGTAAAGTCACTAAGATAAAATTCTGGACCGATGCGCTATTTAGTCTCACCGTGCACGCCCCCATCCATCCGTTTACGGCCGGACAGTTTGCCAAACTGGGGCTGGATATCGACGGCGAACGCGTGCAGCGCGCTTACTCGTACGTCAACGCGCCCGATAATCCGGATCTCGAGTTCTATCTGGTTACCGTCCCGGACGGCAAACTCAGCCCGCGCTTGGCGGCGCTTAAACCCGGTGATGATGTCCAGATTGTGAGTGACGCAGCAGGTTTCTTCGTCCTTGACGAAATTCCGGACTGCGAAACCCTGTGGATGCTGGCAACCGGCACGGCCATCGGCCCCTATCTCTCCATTCTGCAGTACGGCAAAGACCTGGAGCGGTTTAAAAACATCGTGCTGGTGCATGCCGCGCGTTACGCCGCAGACTTAAGCTATCTGCCGCAGATGCAGGAGCTGGAGCGGCAGTATGCCGGAAAGCTGAAAATCCAGACCGTGGTAAGCCGCGAAACGGCAGCAGGTTCGCTGACCGGCCGCGTGCCGGCATTAATTGAGAGTGGAGCCCTGGAAGAAGCCGTTGGCTTGCCGATGCGTGCCGAAACCAGCCACGTGATGCTGTGTGGTAACCCGCAGATGGTACGGGACACTCAGCAGCTTCTGAAAGATACCCGGCAGATGACGAAACACCTTCGCCGCCGACCGGGTCATATGACCGCCGAACACTACTGGTGATCAGCGGTATTTCACCTCAAGAGTGTCTTTACCGTATTTGTTTTCGCTCTGGGTGCCGATGAACGCACCCAGATCGATAACCATCATCACAAAGATAATGGTCGGTAGCAGTCTGCCCACCACCCAGGGGAGGATGGACGGAAGTATTGACCAGTTCCCGGCGACCAGCATCCACGCCAGAATAATCAGAAAAGCCCATGCACCGGAACGACCGCGATCGTGCAGGCGTTTCACCACCACGGCCGCGGTTGGCCATAGTAAACAAACCAGCGCAAACGCCGCGGTTTGTGTGCTCAGCCATGCGTTATAGGCCACAAAAAACAGAAGCAGCATAGCGATAATCCACGTCGCCATCCAGATCCAGAAATCACGGCGTCCAATACGCCCTTTGAATGAAAACAACCACTGCTGTATGGTCATGTAAGGTTCCTTATTATCATATCATGCGCATTTTACCCTGGAGTTGTGACCTTTTGACAAGCCGACCAGATATCGATTTAATCATGAGCACTTACGGCCAGGGACAATGTTGATGAAAAATTCGGCACACCTTCTTTTCCTGTGTTTCGCGATGCTGAGCGCCGGTCTCCCCCTGCACGCCGCCGAACCCCCTGCTCCGACAACCGCGCCCTACCTCCTGGCGGGTGCGCCATCGTTCGATCAGTCCATCAGTCAGTTTCGTGAAACGTTTAACAAAACCAATCCAACGCTGCCGCTGGATGAATTTCGCGCCATTGATGGCGCACGCGATACTCCAAACCTGACCCGTGCCGCCAGCAAGATTAACGAAAACTTGTACGCTTCCACTGCGCTGGAGCGCGGTACGCTAAAAATCAAAAGTATGCAGATCACCTGGCTGCCGATTCAGGGGCCAGAGCAGAAAGCCGCCAAGGCGAAGGCGCTGGAGTACATGAGCGCGGTGCTGCAGGCATTTACGCCCGCACTGACAAAAAAACAGAGCCAACAAAAGCTGCAAAAACTGCTGGTTACGGGTAAAAACAAGCGCTATTACACCGAAACCGAAGGCGCGGTGCGCTATGTGGTGGCGGATAACGGCGAAAAAGGCCTGACCTTCGCTGTTGAACCGATTAAGCTGGCACTATCTGACACACCCGGAGGGGCGAATTAATGACAAAAAGCAAAGCCTTTCGAGGGAAAATCTCTATACTGATTCACAGACCATGCTGCCCGTCAGGGTGGCCATATTCCTTAATTCGCTTATTTAGCGTGGAGAATTGAAATGCGACATCCTTTAGTGATGGGTAACTGGAAACTGAACGGCAGCCGCCACATGGTAAACGAACTGGTTGCGAACCTGCGTAAAGAGCTGGCTGGCGTGACTGGCTGCACGGTTGCTATCGCTCCGCCGGATATGTACCTGGATCTGGCTAAACGTGCCGCTGACGGCAGCCACATCATTCTGGGCGCACAGAACGTTGACGTTAACCTGTCTGGCGCATTCACCGGTGAAACCTCCGCTGAAATGCTGAAAGATATCGGCGCCAAATACATCATCATCGGCCACTCTGAGCGTCGCACCTACCACAAAGAATCCGACGAGTTCATCGCGAAGAAATTTGCGGTGCTGAAAGAGCAGGGTCTGATCCCGGTTCTGTGCATCGGTGAAACCGAAGCAGAAAACGAAGCAGGCAAAACGGAAGAAGTGTGCGCACGTCAGATCGACGCTGTGCTGAAAACGCAGGACGCGGCAGCATTCGAAGGCGCGGTTATCGCTTACGAGCCAGTCTGGGCGATCGGTACCGGCAAATCTGCAACCCCAGCGCAGGCTCAGGCGGTTCACAAATTCATCCGTGACCACATTGCGAAAGCCGACGCTAAAGTGGCAGAGCAGGTCATCATCCAGTACGGCGGTTCCGTAAATGCCTCTAACGCGGCAGAACTGTTCACCCAGCCAGACATCGATGGCGCGCTGGTTGGCGGTGCATCCCTGAAAGCTGACGCTTTCGCGGTGATCGTTAAAGCGGCAGAAGCGGCTAAACAGGCGTAATGCTGTTGTGGCGGGTGGCGCTTGCGCTTACCCGCCCTACAAAATCGCTACAAACGACCTAAAACGCTAAACCACAGATAATCCAGCGGCAGCAGCACCAGATACGTGGCAATTGCCAGCGCCAGACAGAGCACCATCCCCGCCCTTGCAGGCACCTTTCCTAAGCCCATCGCCACCACTATCGGCGACGCCTGATACGGCAGCAGCGGCGTGGAATAGCCCAGCACCTGAATCATGATGACAGACAATAGCGGAAAGCCCGTCGCCTCCGAAAAGTTTTGCGCCAGCGTGGTGTAGAGCGCCGGAACGCCGTTAGCCGTCATAATAAAGTTCAGTGCCGTGGTGATCCCGGTCAGCGCCAGGAAACTGGTAAACGGTCTGTCGGCGTCCAGCGGCATTATCTTCAGCAACGCCTCCCCCACCGCCGGACCGATACCGGTTTGCGTCACCACAATCGCCAAACCGAGGATGGGTGATGCTGCCAACTTACTGATTTAGTGTATGATGGTGTTTTTGAGGTGCTCCA
>NZ_JACASJ010000280.1:0-1057 GCF_013391025.1 Enterobacter sp. SECR19-1250
AGGAAGGCAGCCTCACCGCCGTTGCGGCTGGAGAGGAAGTCGTTCCTGCTTCTGAGCTTACTGCTGCTCTGAAGCAGGTCCGGGAGCTTCAGCGCCTTCTGGGCAAGAAGACGATGGAAGTTGAGATCCTGAAAGAAGCCGTGGAGTACGGTCAGTCGCGAAAATGGATAGCGCACGCGCCCTTGTTGCCAAAGGACGGGGAATAGCCATGGTCTGCCGGACCATGGGCGTGTCGCGTGCGCAACTGTCACTGCGGATTAACCGTTCTGCCGACTGGCAGGACAGGCGCTGTAACCGGCGTAATGAAGAAGCAGACGCAGAAATACTGTCGGCTATCCTCAACATTATCAGCGATATGCCGAGTTATGGTTATCGACGCGTGTGGGGCATCCTGCGCAAGCAACGTCGCACAGAGGGACAGCCACCTGTGAATGCCAAACGGCTTTACAGGATAATGCGTGAGCATAACCTGTTGTTGTTGCATCACAAACCAGAGCGACCGAAGCGTGAACATAAGGGCAAGATAGCGGTGGCAGAAAGCGATATGCGCTGGTGTTCAGATGGCTTCGAGTTCGGCTGCGACAACGGCGAAAAACTGCGGGTAACGTTCGCGCTGGACTGCTGCGACCGTGAGGCCATAGACTGGGCAGCAAGCACGGGAGGCTATGACAGTTCGACCGTGCAGGATGTGATGCTGAGGTCGGTGGAAAAGCGCTTCGGCGACAGGTTGCCCGACACAGCGGTGCAGTGGCTGACGGATAACGGTTCAGCGTATACCGCGTATGAAACGCGGAGGTTCGCGAGAGAGCTGAATCTGGAGCCCTGCACAACAGCGGTGAGCAGCCCGCAGAGTAATGGCATGGCCGAACGGTTCGTGAAAACGATGAAAGAAGACTATATCGCGTTCATGCCAAAACCGGATGTGAGAACAGCACTGCGAAACCTTGCAGTAGCGTTCACGCATTACAATGAAAACCACCCGCACAGCGCGCTGGGATATCACTCCCCGAGGGAATACCGGCGGCAGCGGACATCGTTAACTTAAGATACAAAAGCT
>NZ_JACASJ010000281.1:0-1057 GCF_013391025.1 Enterobacter sp. SECR19-1250
AGGTTGATGTGTTCCCAGCCGAGCGGCGACAGGTACTGCAACAGACCGTCATCGACGGTCTGGCCGTGGCCACGCAAGGCGTTCGCGGCCCGTTCCAGATAGACCGTATTCCAAAGGACGATGGCCGCCGTCACCAGATTGAGGCCGGAAGCGCGGTAGCGCTGCTGCTCGAAACTGCGGTCACGAATTTCCCCCAGGCGGTTGAAGAACACGGCACGGGCCAGTGCGTTGCGCGCCTCGCCCTTGTTCAGCCCGGCATGCACGCGGCGGCGCAGCTCGACGCTTTGCAGCCAGTCCAGGATGAACAGCGTGCGCTCGATGCGCCCCAACTCGCGCAGGGCGACGGCCAGGCCGTTCTGGCGCGGGTAGCTGCCGAGTTTGCGCAGCATCAGTGAAGCCGTCACCGTGCCCTGCTTGATCGAGGTGGCCAGCCGCAGGATTTCATCCCAATGGGCGCGGACGTGCTTGATGTTGAGCGTGCCGCCGATCATCGGCTTGAGCGCGTCATAGGCGGCGTCGCCCTTCGGGATGTAGAGCTTGGTGTCGCCCAGGTCGCGGATGCGCGGCGCGAAGCGGAAGCCCAGGAGGTGCATCAGGGCGAAGACGTGATCGGTGAAGCCCGCCGTGTCGGTGTAGTGTTCCTCGATGCGCAGGTCGGATTCGTGGTACAGCAGGCCGTCGAGCACGTAGGTCGAGTCGCGCACGCCGACGTTCACGACCTTGGTGTGGAACGGCGCGTACTGGTCGGAAATGTGGGTATAGAACGTCCGCCCTGGGCTGCTGCCGTATTTCGGGTTGATGTGGCCGGTGCTCTCGGCCTTGCTGCCGGTGCGGAAGTTCTGGCCGTCCGACGATGACGTGGTGCCGTCGCCCCAATGCTCGGCGAACGGGTGGCGGAACTGTGCATTGACCAGCTCGGCCAGCGCCGCCCCATAGGTTTCGTCGCGGATGTGCCAGGCTTGCAGCCAGGCCAGCTTGGCGTAGGTCGTGCCGGGGCAGGACTCGGCCATCTTGGTCAGGCCCAGGTTGATCGCGTCGGCCAGGATCGTGGTCAGCA
>NZ_JACASJ010000282.1:0-1028 GCF_013391025.1 Enterobacter sp. SECR19-1250
AAAACCTACGGTGGTTCTGCTCGTGCATTCGACCAGATCGATAACGCACCAGAAGAAAAAGCTCGTGGTATCACCATCAACACCTCTCACGTTGAGTATGACACCCCGACTCGCCACTACGCACACGTAGACTGCCCAGGCCACGCCGACTATGTTAAAAACATGATCACCGGTGCTGCGCAGATGGACGGCGCGATCCTGGTAGTAGCTGCGACTGACGGCCCAATGCCTCAGACTCGTGAGCACATCCTGCTGGGTCGTCAGGTAGGCGTTCCTTACATCATCGTGTTCCTGAACAAATGCGACATGGTTGATGACGAAGAGCTGCTGGAACTGGTAGAGATGGAAGTTCGTGAACTGCTGTCTCAGTACGATTTCCCAGGCGACGATACCCCAATCGTTCGTGGTTCCGCGCTGAAAGCGCTGGAAGGCGACGCAGAGTGGGAAGAGAAAATCATCGAACTGGCTGGCTACCTGGATTCTTACATCCCAGAACCAGAGCGTGCGATTGACAAGCCATTCCTGCTGCCAATTGAAGACGTATTCTCCATCTCCGGTCGTGGTACCGTTGTTACCGGTCGTGTAGAGCGCGGTATCATCAAAGTTGGTGAAGAAGTTGAAATCGTTGGTATCAAAGAGACTGCGAAGTCTACCTGTACTGGCGTTGAAATGTTCCGCAAACTGCTGGACGAAGGCCGTGCTGGTGAGAACGTTGGTGTTCTGCTGCGTGGTATCAAACGTGAAGAAATCGAACGTGGTCAGGTTCTGGCGAAGCCAGGCTCAATCAAGCCACACACCAAGTTCGAATCTGAAGTGTACATCCTGTCTAAAGACGAAGGCGGCCGTCATACTCCGTTCTTCAAAGGCTACCGTCCACAGTTCTACTTCCGTACAACTGACGTGACCGGTACCATCGAACTGCCAGAAGGCGTAGAGATGGTAATGCCAGGCGACAACATCAAGATGGTTGTGACTCTGATCCACCCAATCGCGATGGACGACGGTCTGCGTTTCGCAATCCGTGAAGG
>NZ_JACASJ010000283.1:0-1011 GCF_013391025.1 Enterobacter sp. SECR19-1250
CGTGATCTGATCCTTCAACTCAGCAAAAGTTCGATTTATTCAACAAAGTCGAGTTCCTTTCTAAGAATAATGTGAAAGGAATAGATTTTGCTGACCCTATTTATTAATGTGAGTGTGTTTTAAATTAGCCAAAATGATCCGGGGGGTAATTTCCCCGGATTATAAAAACCATTTAAATTCCAATTGAATGGAATATATGTTCTTCTCATTAACTACTTGCTTTGCAAAGTATAAAAGATAAGTCTCAAGAATTGTGCGTATGAGTCGGTTAGAATACAGAAAAAATTATGGTTTAGATGACTTAATATATAAATTTATGGGTGGGTATACATTAGATGATTTTTGTGTGTATACAAGAGAATATGAAGCATCTGCGAAAGAAGAGCTTGTTTGTTATTTAGAGAGCTATCCTGTCATTAGTGATGATGATGAGGAAGTATATCCTGATTTTGTTGTCGAAAATTCGCTAGAGCTGTTTTTCTATGGAGAGCAATTTATAGATGTATTACATAATATCTCTATCCAAAGAGAAAAACCATCTGTAGAGGATTTCATATCAGGTTTAAATTTTTATCTCGAGAACGATAACTTCATAGAGCTTTGATTTAAAGAGCGAGAGAGTAATTAAAAATTGATTTTCTTAGCTTGTTTGAAGGTAGTACATACTGAGAATGTTATTTTAAATTGATTGGTTATTACTGAGGGCTATATTTATGGATGCGTCTGAGACCATTGTGAATGAGATTGAAAAAGCATTAAAACAACTTATTGTTATTTGCAATAAATACTCGCTGTCAGGGAGTTTCAGCAACGTCAATGATCTGGACAATGCCTTCCCGCCCAACTTACCTCGTTCGACAGAGGTGGAATTTTTATATGAAAATTATAATCCTGAAAAGTTAAAGATTGAAACAGGCTTCACGCCAATTAAACTTCACTCGGTAAGTGAGCTCTTGAAGGGGCTTTGTTGAATAAATCAGATTTCGGGTAAGTCTCCCCCGTAGCGGGTTG
>NZ_JACASJ010000284.1:0-1010 GCF_013391025.1 Enterobacter sp. SECR19-1250
CAACCCGCTACGGGGGAGACTTACCCGAAATCTGATTTATTCAACAAAGCCATTCTGGTCTTAAAGGAGAAAGATTGCCGTCGGGGAAGATTTCACAGAAATAATATGTGCTTAAGTCGGGTACCATTACATACCATAAGTACCAATAGCGTGGTCTGTATGTGGCTGGTCTTAGAGTCGGCTACCCGGCCTACGAAATCGCATCTATAGGCCGGGTAAACGTATTACCATCTGTAGATCTGCTAATGTTTTAATAAGCAGACTCATACTTGAATTAGCAACAGCAACAAGCAGAGCAGTAATCACAAATGTCGCAGAGGTTATAAGATGATTCTTCACACATATTGCAATGACCAACAGCCATTGAGTAGATCTTTTTCTTTATAGAGATAATTTTCATTTCATCTTTCCTGTGTTTGTTTAGTCGAAAGTGTGTTCGCAATCTCTACAGATATATTTATCAAAAACGATACCATCCAGAGCTGACCCCGTCACTGCTCCTGCAGCAGCTCCGGCTGAAGCGGCAGCAAATCTACCAAGCAATCCCCCAACTACGGCTCCAACAGCAGTTCCTATTCCCGGAACTATTGAGCCAACGGCAGCTCCTGCTGATGCACCGCCAAGTGCACCGCCAACACCGCCAATAACGCCGCCAGTTTTTTTCCCAACATTTCGCTCTCTAACGTTGGTCGATTTACAATTTGGGCATGATGCCATCTTGCCTCCCATCACTTTTGAAGATTTATTTGCAGTTGGAATGACACCTATAAATGGCGTATTCCTTGTTTTTGGTACAAAAATTCATAGTAGTTATCGGCATTCAGATGCTTGTCTTTAGAGGGAATTGGACCAAATATGTTTTAAAAACCTGTGGGAGTAATTGTCAACTTTCGCTTATCGCTCACAGCGGACCTTCACCTCAGTTAACTTATCCGCTTTGTGCCAATTGCGGGCATTGCTAAGGAAGGTGCGAATAAGCAGGTCATTTCTTCCCAAGCTGACTCGCTGAT
>NZ_JACASJ010000285.1:0-956 GCF_013391025.1 Enterobacter sp. SECR19-1250
CTGATCGCCAGATCACGCTATTTAAATTCTGGAATTAGCTGCGGAATGACGGATATATATCGCTGCTGATAAATTAAGGCAGGCTTTAATGGGCGCTTTCTTGATTCTGGGTGGTGCTTTATATCCAAGAGTTAATGCTCTTTTCAAAGAATCTAGAGAGGCTGGATTTTCTTTTGTTAAAAAGATAATTCTGATACAAGGTGGTTTAGCTTTAATTGCGAGCATAATGTTTTATTTATGCTCGGCATATATTTCAAACATTATGCTTGGCAGAGAATTTGACGAATCTATCATGATTCTAAAATTAATGTCTCCAATGATAATTTTGATAGTATCATCTGTAATTTTATGCAACTATGTGCTTTTACCTCTCGGCCATAATAAAATTTATGCAAAGCTTCCTATTTTTACAGGTTTATTGCATTTATCATATGCTATTCCTCTTTGTTCTTTATATGGTGCATCTGGAGCATCATTGTCTATACTTATTACAGAAACCCTTACCTTTATTTTGCTATTAATAATTGCATTAAAAAAAGGTTATCTGAAAAAAATATGGAAAAGCCATGAGTGATATTACATTAAGTATTATAATACCATGCTACAATGTTGAAAGTTATATAAAGGAATGTTTAGACTCTGTATTTATTCAGTTGGATGTGAAAACTGAAGTTATCATTGTTAATGATGGTTCTACTGATTGCACAAAGAATATTATTAAATCTTTATGTGCAGGTAAGAAAAATATAAAAGTAATTAATCAACTCAATGCCGGGCTATCAGGTGCCAGAAACGCTGGTTTAAAAATAGCACAAGGAGAATATATTGCATTTTTGGATGGTGATGATGTTCTTTTTCCAGAGTACATAAACGAGGTTTCGAATGCTATCTTAGAATTCAGACCGACTTTGTTGAATAAATCGAACTTTTGCTGAGTTGAAGGATCAGATCACGCA
>NZ_JACASJ010000286.1:0-924 GCF_013391025.1 Enterobacter sp. SECR19-1250
CGTGTAGCCTTGAAATCCCTTTGGAGAACATTGGGGGCGGTTTGCCCTACCTCTCCTCTGTAGGAGCTGTATCGCTTGACCTTAATCGCTGCCTTAAGCGAGAGGGTTCCCATCAGGCGCTGAACGGCTTTATGGTTAATCCGTTCCCCGTCTCGATGGAGAGACAACGTTACCCTACGGTATCCGTAACGACCTTTATTCTCGTGATAAATCTCACCAATACGCTTTTTAACATCCGCATACTTATCAGGCTTGCTGAGAGCCTTTAGATGGTAATAAAACGTACTGCGCGGTATCTCCGCTGCCTTGAGAAGCTCATCAAGAGGGTAAAACTGCCTTAGCTCGTTGAGTACTTTCACTTTTTCGCGGGATGAGCTAAGGCTTTCAGCTTTTTTAGATACGTAAGCCGCATTTCAAGGAATCGAACTTGTCTTTCAAGATCCTCAATACGTCGGTCTTTCGACAGCTCCAATGCTAACGCCGCTTTTTCTGGATCAACTGACATTGTAATGTTTCTTTTGGTGCCGATCTTGAGTGCGCGTAAACCAGCTTCTCCGTGCTCCTCATAGACTTTCAGCCACTTGGCTACAGAACCACTACCAGCAAGCATAAAGTGAGCAGCAGCCTGATTGAGGGACATCTGCTGCTCGGTCACGGCTTTCACGACCTTAATGCGCAACTCTGGATCAGCACTAACGCCTTTAGGTTTGGGAATTAAACCTTTTTCTCCATGTTTTTCATAGAGGGCAACCCACGTCCTGACCTGGGTTCGAGGCACACCAAAACGTGCAGAGATGATCCTGTAACCATCATCAGTTGTGAAGTAGTGATTCACGACTTCAAGGCGCTTTTCGAAGGGGTATTTTGGCTTTGACATATCAGGGACTATTCCATTTCATCGTCCAACAAAATGGGTGCAGTACA
>NZ_JACASJ010000287.1:0-905 GCF_013391025.1 Enterobacter sp. SECR19-1250
GACCATCAAGCTCGCAAAACAAGCACTGCTTGCGCTAGAGCCAGAGCAATTGAGCGCTATCGATCATGGCTACTCAGGGTGTTGGATAAACTCGGATTACGGAAAGGTCAATCAACGTTGGTTGCTCGTTCACAGTGAACAAGCCACCAAGCGGGAAGAAATCACTTTCTTCAAGAACTTAGAGGCAAATATAGCAAAAGAAATCAAAGCGTTGAGAAAGCTAAGTAAAAAACCATTCGCTTGTGAAGTTGACGCAGAACTCGCGTTTAACGATTTCAAGAAACAATGTGACTTACTAGGGTTTGAACAAGGCACTCTCATCAAACTGCCGACTTACTCTCATTCGGGGCGCCCAAAGACAGATGAAGCACCGACAGGATACCAATACTTTATCGAGGCCGCTCCCTTCACCGACCTAGAAAAAGTAAAACTGGCTAGGCTCAAAGTAGGCATGTTTATCCTCGCGACGAATGACACCGACAATGAAGCACTCACCATGGCAGCTCTGCTAGCTCATTACAAATCGCAACAAAAAGTCGAGCGTGGCTTCCGCTTTCTAAAAAGCCCTGAGTTTTTAACCTCTTCCATCTTTTTGAAAAAGCCTGAGCGCATTGAAGCGTTACTAATGATAATGACGTTGAGCTTGCTTGTTTACGCCAGTTTAGAACACAAAATCAGAGAGCAACTCGCACAAACCGAAGCGTTCTTCCCAAGTATGGTAAAGAACAAGACGACAGCAAAACCGACGGCACGTTGGGTCTTCTTGCAGTTCGAAGGCATTGATACGTTAGAGATTAACGGCCATCGGTTCATCACTGGACTTCAAGAGCACCAAACACAACTACTCAAATTACTCGGTAGACTCTATGAGGTAGTTTATTCCTAAATTAGCTGCGGAATGTCGG
>NZ_JACASJ010000288.1:0-894 GCF_013391025.1 Enterobacter sp. SECR19-1250
CCCTCACTTTCTGGCTGGATGATGAGGCGATTCAGGCCTGGTATGAGTCGGCAACGCCTTCATCACGAGGAAGGCCCCAGCGCTATTCTGATCTCGCCATCACCACCGTTCTGGTGATTAAACGCGTATTCCGGCTGACCCTGCGGGCTGCGCAGGGTTTTATTGATTCCATTTTTGCCCTGATGAACGTTCCGTTGCGCTGCCCGGATTACACCAGTGTCAGTAAGCGGGCAAAGTCGGTTAATGTCAGTTTCAAAACGTCCACCCGGGGTGAAATCGCACACCTGGTGATTGATTCCACCGGGCTGAAGGTCTTTGGTGAAGGCGAATGGAAAGTCAGAAAGCACGGCAAAGAGCGCCGTCGTATCTGGCGAAAGTTGCATCTTGCTGTTGACAGCAACACACATGAAGTTGTCTGTGCAGACCTGTCGCTGAATAACGTGACGGACTCAGAAGCCTTCCCGGGTCTTATCCGGCAGACTCACAGAAAAATCAGGGCAGCATCGGCAGACGGCGCTTACGATACCCGGCTCTGTCACGATGAACTGCGCCGCAAAAAAATCAGCGCGCTTATTCCTCCCCGAAAAGGTGCGGGTTACTGGCCCGGTGAGTACGCAGACCGCAACCGTGCAGTGGCTAATCAGCGGCTGAGCGGAAGCAATGCACGGTGGAAATGGACAACGGAATATAACCGTCGCTCGATAGCGGAAACGGCAATGTACAGAATGAAGCAGTTGTTGGGAGGTTCACTGACGCTGCGTGACTACGATGGTCAGGTTGCGGAGGCTATGGCCCTGGTGCGAGCGCTGAACAAAATGACGAAAGCAGGTATGCCTGAAAGCGTGCGTATTGCCTGAAAATCCAGCCAGCTACAGGGTCGTTCGCACGAAATCT